>NZ_KV799849.1:0-162290 GCF_001810085.1 Corynebacterium sp. HMSC072A02
GGGAGAGTAAGAAACCGCCGACACCAAACAACAAACAACAACTCAATACAAACAACGAAGAGACCGTTAAAGCACCATCACTGCTTTAACGGTCTCTTTCCCGTTTTCACAACGCGGCAGCAACTAGGTGGTATCGCCGCGGACTTCTATTGAAGGGGCCATTCGTTATGGACCAAGCTCTTGCTGTTCAAAGGAGAACCAACAAATGGGATAGCCTCACCGTTCCACTCGATTCTCAGTGCAAAGCCGTCCTCTTGACGGTATTTGAGGCGGATGACCGCTAGTTCGAATTCTTGTCCGTAGGACTGTTGCTCGATGAGCGCAACTGCACTTTTGTGGACCTCGCGGCGAGGGATAGGGGCGATCCGATAGCTGCCGTTATTCCAGCAGAAGATCGCGTCAACTTGGCGGAGGGAGGTACCTCCCGTTGCTTTGCGCACGACAAAGTTCATGGCGAAACCGTCCCAGTCTCCACTGGAGGTCTGGTTGAAAAGCTGAATGGATGGTTTGACGTCGTTGATGAGTTGCTTGACTAATCCTCCATCGTCGCCGTTGGTGCCATTCCCATAGGCTGCGGGTGGTATGGCGTAGTCCAAAGCCGGGTAGGAGAACTGGCCAGATTGTGCGTTCTTGTGGCTCTGGTCTTTCAAATCTTGTGCAATGGGAGAGAGTTCCTCGAGGCTACTCGGTGGAGTGTAGTGGTCCGGGTAGTCTTTTCGGTCATACGTAAAGCTATCCAGCTTGTAGTCATAGCGCACGGCCAGCAACGTTGCCACGATGTTGCTTGCGTTGAAAGCCTCCTGTGCTTGCTGCAGGCCATGCAGTTCACCCGCAAAGTTGGGCGGAAAGAGGTCTAGCAACAGATTCTGGTGAATGCGTTCGTGCGCTTCGCTATAGCGCAGAACGCTGTCAAAGGGCGGAGCACCCTTGATTTCAGCGACATTGACGCAGATGAAGCCGGCGTCCTTTTGCCAGACGGCGAAGAAGGTGATGGACTCGACGTTCTGTTCTTTGATGGTTGGGTCTGTGACGAATGAATGACGTACCGCCAGCTCGAATCTCTCCGTGGGAGAGCCGAAGCCGTATTCATAATGTTGCTGTGACATGTGAGCCACAATACAGAGATTTGCCCCGTTCCGGTCGGGGATGCTGGTGATAGAGCCCCGGAGAGCTTTCCTAGCAATTGGGCATCAGACGGCGAACCGCTTCGCGGATGATTTCCGGACGCTTGCAGAAGGCAAAGCGAACCTTGGACTTCCACGGCTCTGGGTTGTCCGTGAAGGCGGCCAGCGGGATAGCGGCCACGCCCTTCGTTGCGGGCAACTGCATGCAGAAGTCCACGCCGGTCATGCCGGTGGGGGAGATATCGGCAACCACGTAGTAGGTGCCGCCGGTGTCGTGGACGTGGAATCCCAGCTGCTCTAGGCCTTCTACAAGGATGCTGCGGCACTCTGCAAGCTCAAACACCATGCCGTCCAGCCATTCTTGTTCATAACGCAGGGCATGCGCCACGGCGGGCTGGAAGGGCGTGGTGGAGACGAAGGTGGTGAACTGCTTGGCTTTGATGACGCCGTCGAGAAGCTTAGGCTCCGCAATGGCCCAGCCGGTCTTCCACCCGGTGCAGTTGAAGGACTTGGCGGCAGAAGACACCGTGACGGTGCGTTCGGCCATCCCCGGCAGGGAGGCGATGCTGACGTGCTCGGCGCTGCCGAAGGTGAGGTTTTCGTAGACTTCATCGGCCAACACAAGGAGGTCCTTTTCCACGCAGAGCTCGGCAAGCTCGGTGAGTGCCTCGCGGGAGAAGACCGAACCGGTTGGGTTGTGCGGGGTATTGATGATGACCATGGCGGTCTTGTCCGTCACGGCAGCACGTACCGCAGCAACGTCGATGTCCCAGCTGTTGCCGGATTCCTTCAGGGGGGCGGGGATGCGGGTGGCGTCGGCAAGCGCGATGGCGGCGATATAGGCGTCGTAATAAGGCTCGAGGACGATGACCTCCTGGCCGGGCTCCACGAGGCCCAAGACTGTTGCGGTGATGGCCTCGGTAGCACCGGCGGTGACCACGACGTGATCCTGCGGCACGGAGTAGGTCTCCGCGATGGCGTCGACCAGTGCTGGGACCCCGCGCAGGGGAGCGTATTGGTTATTGCCGCCGGCGATATTCTCCTGGGCAATCTCCAGCATGCGCCGTGGGCCATCGCTATCGGGGAAACCCTGGCCCAAGTTCACCGCGTCATGCTCCACGGCAAGCGCGGTCATCGTGGCAAAGATGGTTTCGTCAAATTCTTGAAGCCTGTGAACAGTCATTTAAAGCACCAACAGATCGTATTTCGTAGCCTTCACAACAGAAAGACGCTTGCGTGCGCGCTCGAGGCGCTGCCACTGATCCTCCGGAATGGACTTGCGGGCAATCGTCACGGTTTCCGCATCCGGGGTGCCCCAGGCAATCGGCATCGGGGTGATCTGCTGCCAGTGGTCTTTATCGCTTGAGCTGCGCTGGCCGGAGACCGCGGCCACCGGGACCTTGGTGCCCACGGTGCGCTTGATGCCTGGAATGCTCGTGACCGTGCGCAGACATGCGCCCCACCGCGGCGGCGCCTTCGGGTCAACATTGGTGTTCACCAAGGCCATGAGGACCATGTCACGCTCGTTAACCTCCGCTACCACGGCCGGGGCAAGCGGATAAGAGTCATAGAGCTTTTGCGCCGTGCCGACCTTTCGCGAGGCCATGATGCCAACAACGGCGCAAAAGATTCCGAAGAGCACCATGCCGACGGCCAGCGTGATGCGCCAGACGGCATCCATGCCGAAGTAAACGGCGAGGGCACCGAGGATAAGAACCAAGCCCATGATGAGGCCGGAATTGCGCAGGCGCGAGGAATCACGCAGGAGCTCGTTGTTCTTCTTGGCAAAGTCTTCGTTGACTTCAAACTTGAAAATCTTCATCAGCTCACAAGTCTACTTCGTCCACCAGCCGGTAGGCATAACCTTGCTCGGCCAAAAAGCGCTGGCGGTGCATGGCGTATTCCGCATCGATGGATTCGCGCGCCACGAGAGTGTAGAAGGTGGCCTCCTGCCCGTCCTTCTTCGGGCGCAGCAGGCGGCCCAAGCGTTGGGCTTCCTCCTGGCGGGAGCCAAAGGTGCCGGAGACCTGGATGGCCAGGGCAGCCTCGGGAAGGTCGATGGAAAAGTTCGCCACCTTGGACACCACGAGGGTGGGAAGCTCGCCCTCGCGGAATTGCTGGAAGAGCTTTTCGCGATTGGCGGTGGAGGTCTTGCCGTCGATTACCGGTGCGTTGAGGTGCTCACCGAGCTCCTCCAGCTGGTCCACGTAGGCGCCGATGATCAGTGCCTGCTGGCCTGCATGTTTCTTCAGCAGCTTGTCGACGGCCCGCAGCTTCGCGCCTGCCGATGCCGCAATCCGATAGCGCTCCCGCGCTTGTGCCGTGGCATAAAGCAGGCGTTCCTCCTGCGTCATGTCGACGCGCACCTCGACGCAGTCCGCGGTGGCGATATAGCCGGCGGATTCCAGTTCCTTCCACGGCGCGTCATAGCGCTTGGGCCCGATAAGTGAGAAGACATCGCCCTCGCGGCCGTCCTCGCGGATGAGTGTGGCGGTCAGTCCTAAGCGGCGTCGCGATTGCAGGTCGGAGGTCATGCGGAAAACTGGGGCCGGCAGGAGGTGCACTTCGTCGTAGATAATAAGGCCCCAGTCATGGGAATCGAAGAGCTCGAGCGCGCGGTATTCGCCCTTGGTCTTGCGGGTGACCACCTGGTAGGTGGCGATGGTGATGGGCTTGATTTCCTTCTTCTCACCCGAATACTCACCGATCTCCTCGGGCGTGAGGCTGGTGCGGCGCAGCAGCTCATCGCGCCATTGGCGCCCAGCTACGGTGTTGGTCACGAGGATGAGCGTGGTGGCCTGTGCTTTAGCCATGGCGGCAGCACCGACGATGGTCTTGCCCGCGCCACAGGGCAGGACCACGATGCCGGAGCCACCGGACCAGAAGGATTCGGCGGCATACTGCTGATAATCCCGAAGCTCCCAGTCCACCTCCTCCGTGCTCAGCGCGATGGGATGGGATTCGCCGTCGACATAGCCGGCGCGGTCATCGGCGGGCCAGCTGGCTTTGAGCAGCTCTTGTTTGAGCCGCCCGCGAGCGGAGGGCGGCACGGCGATGGTGCTGTCATCGATGCGCGGGCCCAGAAGTTCGCTGACTTTTTTGGTGCGCGTGAGCTCTTCTAGGATGACGGGCTCGTCCGATTCGAGGATGAGACCGTGGGCTGGGTGGGCCAACAGGCGCACGCGGCCGTAGCGCGACATGGTCTCGGCGACGTCGATCAGCAGCGCCTGCGGCACCGGGAAGCGGGAGTAGTTCTCCAGAACGTCGACGACTTGCTCGGCATCGTGCCCGGCGGCGCGCGCATTCCACAGGGCTAGCGGGGTGATGCGATAGGTGTGAATGTGCTCGGGCGCGCGCTCCAGCTCAGCAAAAGGCGCGAGTGCTGCGCGAGCTTCGTTGGCTTGGGGGTGATCCACCTCGAGGAGGACAGTCTTGTCCGATTGGACGATGAGCGGTCCGGGCATGTCTGGGGCCTTTCTACTCTGTGCGTCAGGGAAGGGCTTAATCCCTGTCGGCGAAGCGGACGGAGGAAATGCGGTGTACCGGGAAACGCACGGGCTTGCCCGCTGCGCCTAGGGCATCAATGTAGCCGCCCTCAACGGAGAGCGGTGTCACGGTCACGGTGCGGAGATCGCCGCTTTTATCGGCATAGGAAATCACGATATCGGCGTGGAAGCGCGCGGCGGCGCGGGCCAGGGTGAGCGGATCCGGCTCCTCCTCCTGGTGTTGGCTCGGGTCCTGCGCTGACTTCTGCAAAGCCTGAAGCGCCTGCTCCACCGAGGCGGGCTCGCGCTTGCGCGGCTTCGTGCGGGGCGTGGGCAAAAGGTAGGGCTCGGGGGCGACGGTAAGGGAAGCGCCGGATTCATCCTCCGGGGTGGGGGATAGGCCCTTCGCTCGCAGCTTCTCCAGCAACTCGCCCACGCGCAGCTGCGATACCGCGACGGTGGGCGCGAGCAGGCGCAGACCGGGAACGGATGCGACGGCAAGCTCCAGCAGCGCGGGGTCCTCGCTGCGAAGGTACGAGAGCGCTGGCCCGCTGCGGAGGGTGCCATGGCGCTTGGCGACGTCCCCGATGGCAAACCCCAACGCCTGCGGCACGCCCGTCGGGCAATGCGTTTCCAAAAAGTCGGTCATTTCCTGGGCGGTCAGACCCTGGTCCATGCCACGGCGAATGGTGGACTCGCTGATGCGGTACACGCTGGCCAAGCCTGGGGATTCGAGGTCCGCCAGGGAGGCGAGGGTGCGGTGCGTGTCTGGCTCAAGGGGGCCGGGCACGAGGACGGTGAGATCTTGTTGGATGATGAATTCGCTGACGGTATCGGGGACGAGGCTGGCGGCCGCGGCGGAATCAGCCAGCACGCGGGTGGCTTTGCCCAGTGCAATGGCACCGATCCATTCGGCTTCGGCGCGCAGATTCTCAATGGTCAGCGTGCGCGTGTGGCTGGCAAAGAGAGGGGAGCGAAAGCGCAGATCCTCCCAGAACTCTTCGCTGTTCAGCGCGACGGCGGAGTGAGCGTAGACACCCAGGACGAAGCTACGGAAGCGCGGCAGGCGGCGCACTGCGCTGTCGTCTGCGAGCACCCGAGTATCGCTCCATGTGGCCCAGGGGGAGGTACGCCAGGCGTCGAGAAGAATGCGCCACTTCTCCCCGAGATCGGCCTCGAGCCAGTCCTGGGAGCCGGTGGTGGGGGCGAGGAAATGGCCCTCTAAGCCATCAGGTTCGCCGCGGTGGAGAAGCCGGGCGTGGTGTCCTAGAGCAATAAGCCGCCCGACTTCTTCTTTATCCAAGTCGAGGTCCTTCGCCAACTGGTTGAGCGGGCGAACGCCCACCGAAGAATCCTTGAGCAGCGCGACCGGGTGGCTACCGAGCAACTCGATGAGCCTCTCCATGCCGCGCACGGCCTCGAGGCCCGCCGCGGCACCGGCGTCGTCTGCCTTTGAATCCGGTTCCGGGGTGCCGGCGCGTCCTGAAGGAGTGGTGGGGATGGGCGGGGTTGCGTCCCCAACCAGTGCACGGGCGAGCGCGCGCGGCAGGCGTACCGAGTGGGCATTGATGCGCTCCAAGAAACCTTTGGCCAGCAGGCGCTTGGCGGGGTCGTCAGAGTTGATATCCGGCTCGGTGTCAGTGGTGTATCCCACGCCATCGCCCTTGGCCAAAGCGTCGAGGATGTGGCGCTCTTCTGGAATGAGCGCTTCGATGTCTTGTGCGTCGAACTCGACTTGATTGCGCAGCGACCAGCCGGTGGGAAGCGAGCCCATGACGGCGGTGACGATGCGCACCTGCGGGGCGTTGCCGAAGACGAGGCCGCGCTCCTTGAGCTGTTTCGTGATTGCCGGGTTGGTGTCTTCCACCATGTCGACTTCGCCGCCGCGTTGTGCGATGTCCTCCAAGGCGGCGAGCTGCTCGGCGTTGCTTGCCGCCAAGGCATCCGCGACGTGCATCGGAAGTGTCAGGCGCGAGGCCAGCGCGTCGAAGTCCTTCGGTGCGGGGGAGAGAACATCGCTGCGGTTACTCAGCAGGGCGCGTAAGTCTTCAGCGGGTAGTTGGCTGAGCCATTCGCGGTAGCTCTCGGTGACGTGGGCGCGGTTTGAGGGGGAGGTCATGATGGCCATCAAGTTTAGTAGGCGGGGGAGGGATGGGGCCCTCGTTGGGTGATTAAGTTACTTTTCGGCGCAGGGTTTGGAATAATAAGGAGCATGTCGAATGAGAACAAAGGCTTCGTATCCCCGGCTTGGCCGAAGAACAGCCCCCGCGAGCACGTCATTACTGAGATCACTGCACCGTTTGCTGGCGCATCCAGCCCGTATGGTGACGATCTGATTCTGCCGATGCCGGCAGAGAAGCTGAACTACGTACACCCGTACACCCGCATCAACCGCTAAGTTGGCGCGCAGAAATCTGCGCTTCACTTAGCGAATGTGCTGAGCCTGACTGGCCTGCTTTCAGCCCCTCCGAGAATGTTCTCCTCGGTGGGGCTATACGTGTTTGTAATGTACTTGCGCCTCAACTAGTCGGCACGGGAACTAGTCGGCACGGGCTTGGGCTTTAAAGCCGTCGAGCAGCGTATCGATGAGCTGGGCTTGTATACCTGATAGGTAGTCGGTGCTCACTGGCGTTCTGGGCAGCGGGCGGGTGATGAGACCGATGCCGATGTGAAGTTCGAGTGGGGTGAGGGACTCGGGGCAGAGGCCTGCTTGCCGCGCGAGTTCGAACATCGGTTGGTAGATCGATTTCAGTTCTGCTGTGCGATGGGCAGCGATCTTCTGCGCGTCATCGTCTGAGAACGCAGCAGTGTTCATTTCGGCTGCCGCAGCTTGAACAACGGCGGCGAAGTTAAGGCCGGCGATGCGATGAATGATATCGCGCCAGGTGCCTTCGGGGTCCTCGTCGAAGCCTTGCAGGTGGCTGTCCACCTCTTCCTTGATGTTCGCTACCTCCGCGCTGGTGATGGCAACGATGAGGGAGAGCCGCTCGGGGAAGTGGCGTGAGACCGTGGCGACGCCCACGCCAGCTTTCTTGGCGATTGAGCGCATGGATACGCCCGGTCCCTCGGTGATGAGCAGCTGCCTGGCTGCTGCGACGATGGCTTGCTTGTTTTCTGCTGCATCTTGTCTCACGGCTTGCATCATATCAAACGGAACACTATGCTCCACTTTGTAAGTGAAACATCCTGTTCCGTTTGGAGGCTATGTAATGTCAGCGGTGAAAAGTCGGGAAAGAAAGCAGCCATCGGTTGCTGTGAAATCGATAGCTGCCATCGTGGGGATCCCCATCGTTATCGGTCTCATGCTGTGGGCATTCTTGGCGCCCACCTTTGCATCCGGGCCAGCCGGAGTGCCGATTGCGGTCTCTGTACCGGAGCCCATGCTCGATGGCATCTCGCAGAAGATTGAGAGCGCGGCTGGGGATGAGGCCCCGGAGATCGTCGTGAAGCACGGCGAGGCGGAGGTGCGAGACGCGGTGCTACAGCGTGAGGCTGTTGGCGGCCTCGCTATCTCTCCTCAGGGCGCGAATGCTTTCACGGCCGCGGGAAATGGTGCTCCCTACGTTGCGATGGTTGACGGTCTTGCGAGCCAGCTCGAGGCTCAGGGGATGACCGTGGAGAAGCGGGAGCTGGCACCGACGACGAAGGAGGACCCGCAGGCAAGCGGCATTGCATTGCTTGGCCTTCCGCTAGCTTTTGGTGGCATTATTTCCGCTGTCATTGCCACCTTTGCATTCCGTGGTAAGAAGTGGATCAAGATGGGAGTGCTCGTTGGTATCGCGCTGGTGGGTGCGCTTATTGCTACGTGGATGCTGCACTCGGTTTATGGAACCCTCGGTGGCAGCTTCGCTGCCGAGTGGATGGCCATCGCAGCGGGTATCCTTGCGACTTCTGCGGTAACCGCCGGCCTCGCGGGAGTGATGGGGGCCGCGGGCATCGGAATCGGTGCTGTGGCGACCATCTTCCTGGCGAACCCGCTGTCGGGTCTGGCGACGGGACCATGGCTGCTTCCTGCCGGGTGGTCGACGCTGGGGCAGTGGATGCCCATCGGCGCGACGGGCCACTTGGTCCGTTCACTGTCCTTCTTTGATGGCAATGGTGCCGTCCATGCGTGGTGGGCACTGGGGCTGTGGATCGTTGTCGGTCTAGTGTTGCTGGCCTTCGATAGGTCGCGCGCTAAGGAAGACGTTGCCGTTGAGGAAAAGGTTTAAGCAAAACCAAAAGAGACTGGATGGAGGACACCATCCAGTCTCTTTTTATGTAGTTAGAGTTTTGCCTCGATGTGCCGTGCTTGCACGGCGCTGCGCGCTGCTTAGCGTGCAGCCAGAACCTGTGCCAGCGGGTCGATGACGTGGCGGTTGGCGGAGTAGAAGGCGTTGAAGTCGTGGCGGTTTGCCTTGTACTGCTCGGTGAAGGATGCCGGGATCGTCAGGCCGTACTGGGTGGCGGTGTCCTGGATGAGGGAGTAGAGGGCGTCGGAAGCCAGCTCATCGGTGGGCTCCTCAGCGGCCTCCTGAACGGCCTGCGGGGCGTCAGCCGGAGCCTCCGGAGCGGTCTTCTCCTCGGCCGGGGCTGCGGCTGCGCTTGCATCACGCGGGGTCGGGGCGGAGTTCAGGCCCAGGCTTGCGGAGCAAGCCGGCCATGCGCCCCAACCCTGCTGTGCCAGGGTGCGCTCAGCAACAACGATCTGCTGCTCGCGGGTTGCCAGGTTAGCGGTCGGAGCGAACTCGCCGCCGCCGTAGGCCTGCCAGGTCTGAGCGTTGAACTGCAGGCCGCCGTGGTAACCGTTGCCGGTGTTGATGGCCCAGTTGCCGCCGGACTCGCACTGCGCGAGGCGGTCCCAATCGGAATCCGGTGCAGCGGCAGCGTTCGGTGCCATGATGGCTGCGGCGGCGCCCACGGCAACGGTGGAGGCGGCAAACTTGGTGGCGATGGACTTGTTCTTAGCGGAGTGGCGTCCCATTAAAGTATTCCTTCTCTAGGTTGTTCTTGCTTTCTCGCGCCCAGATGATGCCCAGTCCGGCATAGTGTCTTGCAGTTGATGTTCATAGTCATGCACATCATGTGCGGCCGCCTAGTGGAAGCCCGGACTGTGTCTGGGGCGAGACTTCCACGGCCGGTGGCCGAAGTGCCTGTGGGAAAGAGTAGCGGTTTATAACGAAACAGTCACGTTAAATGCTCCAAAACGGTAACAATCATGGCAATTTATCTATGTTTCCCCTGTTCGCGGCGGCAATGTTAGCTACATCACGCATGTTATGGGTGTGGTTGATGGGGTGAACCCTGGGGCAAGTTTCTCTGGCGGAGCGTGGGGAGGTTAAGATGTATCTCTTTATAAGTTCCACGGATAGTTCCTCCGCGCGGCCGCTTCAGTATTAATTACGCCGCGCCTCCTCGTCCCGGAATGCTTGCGGCCTATAGGCCTGGCGCATGGCAGCGCCTAAGCTTTCATAAGAGGAGAGACGGAAAGAAAGTGAGTGAAGAACCATGCCTATCGGCAAAGTGAAGTGGTATGACGCGGACAAGGGCTTCGGCTTTGTCAGCAACCCCGGCGATGAAGACGTCTACGTTGGCCGCAACGTGCTGCCCAAGGGTGTTGATGAGCTGTATCAAGGCCAGCGAATCGAGTTCGACTTCGCTGCTGGCCGTCGCGGCCCGCAGGCGCTGCGCGTGAAGGTCCTTGATTCCCCGCGCCGCCGTACCCCGGCCCGCAAGCCGGAGGAGCTGTCGAGCATGCTTTCCGACGTCATGACGTTGCTCGAAACCCAAGTACAGCCTGTGCTGAGCCAGGGCCGCTACCCAGATCGCAAGACCGGCCGTCAGGTGGCGGAGATTCTGCGCGCTATTGCCAAGGACTTGGATAGCTAAGGGGCGGCCTACATTCGTAGGCCGATGACTGAAAAGTGCCCTAGTTGCCAAAAGCTAGGCTGATTTTTCAATGATCAGCCCTAAGTTTGGCAGCTAGGGCACTTTGTCGATCGGTGGGGCAGGGGCGCTACTTCTCAGCTGGCGCGTCGCCCGTGGCCTTGGACTCCTTGAGTTCTTCATCCGTCATGGTGGACAGGGACCACACCGTCTGCATCGGGGTTTCCTCGCCATTGGCATCGTGGCCAATCATGAGCGTGGAAATCTCCACCACCATCAGCTTGGGGCGCTCACCGGTGGAGGCCTCAATCGGCGGCACAGAGCCGGGGATATCCAGCGAGGTGGTCTCGTTGGCGCCGTGAGAGGTGCTGTCATTGGCGGCCGGGTCATCATAGATGGACAGCACGGACCACTCGTGGTTAGAGATGGCCTCGGGGATCTCCAACTTCAGGGTGTCATCGGGGCCCACCGTGAGGTTGGGAACCTCGCCTTCCTTGCAGTCGGTGCCAGGCTCGCAGACGCTATAGGGTGCAACGTCAAGGGTGTCGGAGCCCACCGTAGCCGTGATGGTGACGTCCTGTGGCTCGGGGCCCGGGCGGTCATTCCTCCACTTTTGGAACAGCACCACCGCCACGACGATGACCGCCACGGCGATGATGAGCACCAGAAACTGCAGCAGCGACTTCTTCCTTGCTTGCTTCACGGTAGCCATGGCTGAGAATCCTACTCGAAGCGCACCCGGTACAGCTCATCCCAGAGCTTGCCGGTGATCCAAAACTCGTCGGTGCCCGGGATTCGGGCAATGCCGTTGAGGACGGCGTTGGGATCCGTAGAAGGGGAATGGTTGAGGTTTGCGGTATCGATCACGGCGGTGACAGCGCCGGATTCCGGGTCAATGCGCAGGATATCCTCGCTCATCCAGACGTTGGCATAGACCGCACCATCGACGCACTCAAGCTCGTTGAGGTTATCCACGGGGGAGCCGTCGAGGGTGACTTCGGTGCGCGGGCCGAGCTCTGCGAAGGTCTTCGGATCCAGGTGACGCAGCTTGGCGGAGCCGTCGGACAGGATGAGTTCGGATCCCGCGTTGCACAGGCCCCAGCCCTCGCCGTCATAGCTAGCGCGGTCCAGTTCCTCGAAGGTGGCGGAATCCCGCAGGAAAGCTGTCCCGGATTTCCAGGTCAGCTGCCAGATGCCGGCGTCGGTCTGCGTGATTCCCTCGCCGAAGAATGAGCTTTCAAGCGAGGTTTCCTCTTGCGGGGCCTCTGCACCCGGGCTGAGGCGCAGCAGGCGGGACTTGCCGTTGAGCCCGGTGCCGATCAGCAGGTTGCCATCGGGGTCAACCTCCAGGCCCTGGGTAAAGGTATCGGGCGGCAGGGGTACGGTGTCCAGGACGGTAACGCCCAAGCGCTCTGGGGAGCGTGCGCTTGGCGACGTCCCACCGTCCCCCTTCGACGAGGAAGACGACGTCGAAGAGGCAGACGACACCGAAGAGGCAGGCGACACCGCGCGATCGCCTGCGGGTTGGGAGGAACACGACGTGAGCGGTGCGAGGAGAGCGCCGGCGGAGAGAGCTGCAGCGAGTGCGCGAGATGCGAGAGTGAGGTGCGGGAGGGCCATGACTGTCATTGTGCACTATGCCTTGGTGCGTGATTAATAATGGGAGGGTGACTCGCAAGAAAAAGATGCATTCCCCGCTTCTCGACTCGACCGCCGTCGACTTGGCGCGCCGGGCTGTGGAAGAGGTAGGTGAGGGGGACGTCGGCAAGCACCGCGGCGTTGCCGGAGTAGGCCGCAACGTGGCCACTCACCGTTTCGACGCCCACGTGCCGGGCTATCCGGGGTGGGAGTGGCATGCTGTCGTCGCCTGCGCGGAGGGCTCGCGCACACCGACCGTTAACGAGGTCGCGCTCGTTCCCGGCGGCCAGGCCCTCCAAGCACCCGAGTGGGTGCCCTATTCCGAGCGCCTGCGCCCAGGGGACCTTGGCCCGGGCGACCTCATGCCGCCCGCGCCCGATGACGAAAGGCTTGATGAAGGGAAGCTTTCCGAGGCAGGCCTCAAGGAAGCCAAAGAGCGCTGGCGCAAGAAGTATGGGCCTAATTCGGAGATGGCGGCGCAGGCGCAGCTGCAGTGCAAAACCTGTGCTTTCTATCTCGAGCTGATGCCTAATTATGGTGTCTGTGCCAATGAATACTCGGCGGATGGGAAAGTGGTGCACGCCACCTATGGCTGTGGTGCGCATTCCGGCACGACCATCCGTGAGGAGGGATCGGAGCAGGAGCGTCCCTTTGATGATGAGAAGCCGATCTTTTAAGAGGCTCGCCTTGCTCCCCGCACGCAGCAACGACGCAGCGTGCGGGGTTTGCGTTTTAGTACCTGGATGGAGCACCCTTAGCAGGTAAAACTTCATTTCTCTAGATAGAAGGGGCGCTCTCTCACGATGAACGCAGCTATCGATCGCTATTTCAAGATTTCCGAACGCGGATCCACCGTGGGAACCGAGGTCCGCGCCGGCGTGGTCTCGTTCTTCGCGATGGCCTACATC
This sequence comes from Corynebacterium sp. HMSC072A02, assembly GCF_001810085.1. Classification (NCBI taxonomy): domain Bacteria; kingdom Bacillati; phylum Actinomycetota; class Actinomycetes; order Mycobacteriales; family Corynebacteriaceae; genus Corynebacterium; species Corynebacterium sp. HMSC072A02. Next base: position 13,021 of record NZ_KV799849.1, read on the forward strand.
ATCCTCCTCAACCCTCTCATCCTGGGCACGTCCGCTGACGCTGCCGGTACCACCCTGGGCATCCCGCAGGTCGCCGCCGCCACCGCACTGGTGGCCGGCGTCATGACCATCGCCTTCGGCATGATCGCCCGTTACCCATTCGCCATGGCTGCGGGCCTGGGTATGAACACCTTCGTCGCCGTGACGATGGTTTCCCTCAACGGCCTGGAATGGCGCGAGGCGATGGGCCTCGTCGTCATCGAAGGCATCATCATCGTCCTGCTGGCCATCTCTGGCTTCCGCCAGGCCGTTTTCGATGCCATCCCGGCCTCCATGAAGGCGGCGATGGGCGTGGGTATTGGTATGTTCATCGCGCTCATCGGTTTCGTGGATGGTCACTTTGTCACCCGCGTCCCGGATGCCGCGATGACCACTGTTCCGGTGAGCCTGGGCGTTAACGGTTCGATCGCTACGTGGCCGGCCTTCGTCTTCGTCGTGGGCCTGATTCTCTCCGCCTTCTTCGTCATCCGTCAGGTCCGCGGCGGACTGTTCATCGGCATCGTCATTACCACCATCATCGCCATGATCATTCAGGCGCTGACCGGTTCCGAGGACTGGGGCATGGCCACTCCGGAGGTGCCCAGTTCCTTGGGTGGTCTGCCGGATCTCTCGATTGTGGGCCAGGTCGATCCGATCAGCGCCTTTACCAAACTCGGCGTGGTCTCCACGGTCTTGCTGATCTTCACCCTGCTGCTCACCAACTTCTTCGACGCCATGGGCACCATGAACGGCCTGGGCAAGCAAGCCAACCTCGTGGACGAGAAAGGCAACCTTCCGGAGATGAAGACCGCCCTGGTGGTTGAGGGCTTTGGCGCCGTTGCCGGTGGCGCCGGTTCGGTCTCCTCCAACACGGTGTTTGCGGATTCGGCGGCCGGCATCGGTGACGGTGCCCGCACCGGCCTGGCCAACGTAGTGACCGGTGTGATCTTCCTGCTGGCCATGTTCCTCACCCCGCTCTACGAGATCGTGCCCATTGAGGCAGCGGCCCCCGTCCTCGTCGTCGTGGGCGTGATGATGGCGGCACAGCTCAAGGACATCGAGTGGAACCGCATGGAGGAGGCCATCCCGGCCTTCCTGACCATCGTGGTCATGCCCTTTACCTACTCCATTGCTAACGGTATTGGTGTGGGCTTCATCGCTTATGCCCTGATGGCTACCTTTGCCGGCAAAGCCAAGAAGGTGCACTGGATCATGTGGCTCGTGGCCGCCCTCTTCGTGGTCTACTTCGCCATGGAGCCCATCAGCTCGCTGCTGGCTTAGCCCGCCTGGGGTGAGCACGCGGCCCTGTGCCTAAACTAGGGGCCATGCGTTTTGTCATCGATGACCCCACAGACCCTCGCCTGGACGATATCCGCGATCTCAAGCACGCGGACAAGTCCGGCGAGGGTTTCGTCTTTGGTGAGGGCCCACTGTGCGTGGAGCGCCTGCTCGCCTCACGATTCCCGGTGCGCTGCATCATCGGCTTTGAAGGAAAGCTCGACACTTTCCTAGCGAACCACGATGTTGGCGATATTCCCGTCTATCAGGTCACTCGAGCAACGTTGGGGGAGGTCACAGGTTTCGACATGCACCGCGGGCTGGTTGCCGCAGCCGACCGCGCAGAGGCCTGGACCGTGGATGAAGTCATTGAGGGCGCTCGCACCCTGGCCATCATGGAAGGTGTGGGTGATCATGAGAACATCGGCTCGCTCTTCCGCAACGCCGCGGGCATGGATGTTGATGGCATCCTCTTAGGCTCGGGAGCTGCGGATCCGCTCTACCGGCGCTCGGTGCGCGTTTCCATGGGGCACGTGCTGCGTTTGCCCTGGGCTCGGTTCGATGGCGGCTTTACCACCTGGCAGCGCGGGCTGGAGAAGCTGCGCGACCAAGGCTTCAGGCTGGTGTCGCTGACCCCGCATCCGGAGGCCGTGCATATCGCCGACGCCCTGGAGGGGGCGGAGAAGGTGGCGCTGCTGGTTGGCGCGGAGGGCCCAGGCCTGACCGAGCATGCCATGCGCGCCACCGATGTGAGGGCGCGTATCCCCATGGCGGAGGGCACGGATTCCCTCAACGTGGCGACGTCGGCGGCAATTGCCTTCTACGAGCGCCAGCGTTCCCAGAGGCTCCGTGACGTCGACACCGCATAGCGGCGCACGAGTCCGCCGAGGTGCTTGGCGGTGCGGACAATCTCTTCGCCGGTGGATTCCGGCTCGAGGTCGTGCTCTTCATAGTCGTCATAATCGTTGAGCCCCAGCTTCGCCACTGAGGTTGTGGCCACCTCAGCCACGGTGCGGCGCGGTGGGGGAGTATCGACCTTGGGCTCGGGGCGGCCGTCGGTGGCATAGCCCACGACGTCCACGTCTGGGCCATCTTCGCCCACTTCGATGCCCAGCCAGAACTCTTGGGCTGCCTGGGTGATGGTGAGCGGCTCGAAGGGCAGGGCAATCCCACCTGCGGGCTCGTCCATCTCCCCGGCCCAGTAAGGGGCCTCAAAGGTTTCGGGCAGGCCATGATCCTCGTAGAGGTTAAAGCGCGTTCCACACAGGGAGCGCCGCAGGCGGCTGCCCGTCCAGTGCGCAAAGCCGGCATAGCCAGTCTCTGGGTTAGAGGTGAAGGCGTAAATCTCCTCTGCCGGCACGGCCTCGCGCAGGGTGCGGGAGAGCTGCGAGAGGATCAGCTGGTCATCATGGATGATGGTTTGCACGACGGCCACACCGGGGTAGCCGCCGATGTAGAACTCGCTCGCGCCGGGTTCGGCGGAACGGTTTAGGGGGAACTGCCCGATAGGCGTTACCGGTAGGGAGGGGTTGAGTTGAGCGAGAAACTTGCGGCCGAAACCGCGGTCAGCCTTGGGCTCTCCGCGGAGAACCTCGGCGGGATCGGCGGCGGTGACGTACCAGAGAGTGAGAACGGCGCTTTGGGTATCCACGGCAGGCTACTCGTTAATCGCGGGGGCGCTTGGTAGAGGAACGAACGCCGAGCAGCACATCCTCCCAGTGCGGGGTGACGGCCTTGCGGCGGCGCTTGGCAGGCTTGGGTTCCGGATCCGGGTTCTGGAGGAAGTCCTCGTCTACGCCCGATTCCTTCTCCTCCGGCTGTGCCGCCGCGCCCTCGTCGCGGGCATCTGCGTTTTCATCGGCGCCGGTTTCGGCGGGGTGCTCCCCACCGCGCGGGGAGGGAAGCACGGAAGGCTCGGCATTGACGTCAGTCTCCGCCTCAGTGTTCTCATTGCCATTGCCGGTGTAAGAAGACAACTCCGTCACGCCGGGGGCTCCAGCGCGCGCGTCCTCGTTGACCTCTCGGCCCTCGGCGTAGTCACGCCCATCGATGGCTTCGTCGTAGCGCTCGCCACGGCCCACGGAGGTCAGCGAACGCACCGGCTGCACGAAGTCCGGGTCCGTCAGGTCTGCGGCCACGGAATTGCGTGCCTCCACCGTGGCCGGGGAAGACATCGTCTGCTTGAAGGTCCACTCCGCTTCGTTGGCGGACAGCCCCGTCTTCCACGTGATGCGCAGGATCCACGGTTCGCCTTGATGGCGGTAGGCATCCCACGTTGCCTCCGACAGCGAGTGCCCGCGTGCGGCGAATGCGGTGGCCAGGATTTCCCACAGGGTGAGCTTGGCTGGGCCATCCTCGCGGATGGGGTGCGCCTGCTTGGCGACGTCCGCAATGCGCGCCCGCTCCAAAAGCACCGGGTGCGCAAAAGGCTCGATGCGGGATTCCGGAACGCCGAGCTCCTCGGCGATCTCAGCGGCGCTGGCACCGGCGCGGATGCGGGCTTGAATCTCATTGGGGCGCAGGCGGATTTCTTGCGCCTGCTGCGTGTGCTGAGTCTGCGGAGAGGAAGGGGAGCCACCAGAAGATGGCATCACGGTGTGCAAACCAGCAGAGCGCGAAGCCTGTGCAGAAGTGGGGGAGGAATCGTCGGTGGCGTTCCCGGCCTCGTGCGTGGTGTGGTCGGATGCCTCTTTCGCGGAGTCGGATTCGGCGGAGTCGGCGGGAGCGAAAAGCTCGCGAAGCTCGTCGGTGACCTCGAGGAAGAATTCCTCACCATCCTCGGCCCGGAGGACGAGCGAGGTGTCAGTTGAGTCGCTGGGTGCGAGGAAAATCTCGCGCATGATGGCGCTCCTTAGCCTGGTAGCGGACATGTGATGAAATCCACTTTACCCAGAACATGCCCCGAACTCTGGCAAGAGCGCGGGGCATGTTGTATGACTCAACACATAGGTGCAAACAAAGTTGTTGCGTGGTGCAAGGAGTGGCGGGCGAAGGCTAGCGGTTGTCCAAAACGTAATCGATAGCCTTGGTGAGCTTGGTGACGTCCGCGGAGTCGATCGCCGGGAACAAGCCCACTCGCAGCTGGTTGCGGCCCAGCTTGCGGTAAGGCTCGACGTCGAGAATGCCGTTGGCGCGCAGCGTCGCGGCAACCGCAGCTGCGTCGACGGAGTCCTCGAAGTCGATGGTGCCCACCACGAGGGAACGTGCGGCAGGCTCGGCCACGAAGGGGGTGGTCTCCGGGCGGGACTCTGCCCAGTTGTACAGGATGGAGGAGTTCTCCGTGGTGCGCTTGACCATGCCGTCGAGGCCGCCGTTGGAGTTCATCCACTGCACCTGATTCTCCAGCATGAGCAGCGTGGCCACAGCTGGGGTGTTGTAGGTCTGGTTCTTGCGGGAGTTGTCCACGGCGGTCTGCAGGTTGAGGAAGGCTGGGATGAAGCGATCGGAGGAGTTAATCTTCTCGATGCGCTCGAGGGCTGCCGGGGACATGGCCGCCAGCCACAGGCCGCCGTCGGAAGCGAAGCACTTCTGCGGGGAGAAGTAGTAGACGTCGGCATCCGACATGTTCACGGGCAGGCCGCCGGCGCCGGACGTGGCGTCGACGACGACGAGCTGCTCCGCGTTTTGGGGGTTGGGGCGGGTCACCGGAACCATGGCGCCAGTCGAAGTTTCGTTGTGGGCCCACGCGATGATGTCGGCGCCTTCGGCGTCGGCTGCCTTCGGATCAGGTGCGGTGCCGACCTCGGCTTCGGTGACGAGTGGGGCGTCGAGCCAAGGGGCGGCGGCTGCGGCTTTAGCAAATTTAGAGGAGAATTCGCCGAAGCTGAGGTGGGCGGATTTCTTCTCAATCAGGCCGAAAGTCGCCGCGTCCCAAAACGCGGTGGCACCGCCGAGGGAGAGAACAATTTCATAGCCTTCTGGCAGGGAAAACAACTCGGAAAGCCCTTCGCGGATGGAACCGACGAGGTTCTTGACGGCTGGCTTGCGGTGCGAGGTACCAATGATGGTGCTGGCACCCGCGGTGATTGCCTCAATTTGGGAGGGGCGAACCTTCGAGGGGCCGCAGCCAAAGCGGCCGTCGGTAGGGAGGAGATCTGCTGGCAGGACGAGTTCTGAGTTGCTCATGTGGGCAGTGTAGCCTAATTTCGTTCGCGCATTAGATACTTTGCCAGGATTGCCAATGTTGGCAGAGTCACAGGTTTTGCTAGAGTGTGAAGAGGTTTAGATTTGTCGCGCCGGCTGCGGTCGGCGTTGAACATTGAGGAAAGGAATATACGTGGCTTCTGAAAAGAACAAGGTTGTACTGCAGTACCCCGGCGGCGAGTACGAGATGGACATTAAGCAGTCCACGGAGGGTGACTCCGGCTTCGATATTGGCAAGCTCCGTAACGAGACCGGCCTAGTCACCTTTGACCCGGGCTATGCGTCTACCGGCTCTACCGAATCCAAGATCACCTTTATTAATGGTGAGGAAGGCATCCTCCGCCACCGCGGCTACGACATCGCGGACTTGGCTGAGAACGCCACCTTCAACGAGGTGTCTTACCTGTTGATCAAGGGCCACCTGCCCACCGAGGATGAGCTGTCCAAGTTCAACACCGAGATCCGCCACCACACCCTGTTGGATGAGGACTTCAAGGCAGCCTTCAACATCTTCCCGCGCAACGCGCACCCGATGGCTGTTCTAGCCTCCTCCCTCAACATTCTTTCCGCCTACTACCAGGACCAGCTCAACCCGCTGGATGAGGAGCAGCTGGATAAGGCGACCGTCCGCCTGCTGGCTAAGGTGCCGATGTTGGCCGCTTATGCTTACCGCGCATCGCAGGGTAAGCCCTACATGTACCCGGATAACAAGCTCAACGCGCGCGAGAACTTCCTGCGCATGATGTTTGGTTACCCGACTGAAGATTATGAGGTCGACCCGATCGTGGCCAAGGCTCTGGATAAGCTCCTTATCCTTCACGCTGACCACGAGCAGAACTGCTCCACCTCCACCGTCCGCATGATCGGCTCCGCTCAGGCCAACCTGTTCGTTGCTATCGCCGGTGGTATCAACGCCCTGTCCGGCCCGCTGCACGGTGGTGCTAACCAGGCTGTTCTGGAGATGCTCGAGGATATCCAGAACAACCACGGTGGTGACGCAACCGACTTCATGAACCGCGTGAAGAACAAGGAAAAGGGCGTTCGCCTCATGGGCTTCGGCCACCGCGTGTACAAGAACTACGACCCGCGCGCGGCCATCGTCAAGGACACCGCTCACGAGATCATCGATCACCTCGGTGGCGATCCGATGCTGGACCTGGCTATGAAGCTCGAGGAGATTGCGCTGAACGACGACTACTTCGTCTCCCGCAAGCTCTACCCGAACGTCGACTTCTACACCGGCCTGATCTACCGCGCCATGGGCTTCCCGACGGACTTCTTCACCGTCCTCTTTGCCATCGGCCGCCTGCCGGGCTGGATTGCTCAGTACCGTGAGCAGCTTGAGCTCAACACCAAGATCAACCGCCCGCGCCAGATCTACACCGGCGAGACCCTGCGCAAGGTCACCCCGCGTAGCGAGCGCTAAACGGTAGCCTGAACGGTGGTCTTTAATAGGCCGCCGTGGCTTGACGTATAGCCTATACGCTGGGTTTCTAGGGCCGAGCCCCGCATCTCCGCTTATACTGGGGAACGTTGTGGCTCGGCCCACGCGTATGCGGCCAGCAAAGAAGAAAACAGTCCAAGGAGGATAATCCCCAATGGAAAAGCCCGTAATTGAGCCGGCAACGGAGCCTGCTCCCCAGGACCTTGTCATCGAAGACATCGTGGTGGGTGACGGTGCCGAAGCCCAGCCGGGCGGCTTCGTTGAGGTCCACTACGTTGGTGTTGACTACGAGACGAACCAGGAGTTCGACTCTTCATGGGGCCGTGGCCAGTCCATCGAGTTCCCGCTGACCGGTCTCATTGCCGGCTGGCAGGAAGGAATCCCGGGTATGAAGGTGGGCGGCCGCCGCAAGCTGGTCATCCCGCCGGAGAAGGCTTACGGCCCGGCCGGTGGCGCACACCCGCTGTCTGGTCGCACGCTGACCTTCGTCATCGATCTCATCCGCGCCTAGGGGAGAGGGCTTAGCCCTTTCTGTTTCCCTAAACGACGCCCTGCCCGGCCGTGCAGTAGTACACGGCAGGTCAGGGCGTTTCGCGTGCATGGGTTCGGATTAAAACGCTGAGGAGCTATGCTTCGCCCCCCACAGGAAGTTAAAGTGCGGCACAATGGGGGACATGAGTGTCCCACAAACCATGTTCAATGATGACCGCGAGATGCCGCTGATGGGTCTCGGAACCTACAAGCTGCGCGGAGAGGATCTTATCCGCTCCGTGCGTGAAGCCATCGATCTGGGCTACCGCCACTTCGATACTGCGACTCTGTACGAGAATGAAGAAGAACTTGGGCAGGCACTGAATGAGGCCATGAAGGCCGGTGACGTAACCCGGGATGAGCTGTTTATCACCAGCAAGGTCTGGCACGACCATCACGGCAAGGACAAGGTAGGCCAAGCCTTCCGTGAATCCTTGGACAAACTGCAGCTGGACTACCTTGACCTCTACCTCATCCACTGGCCGTGGCCGCAGGGTGGGCTCTATGTGGAGACGTTCGAGGAGATTGCCCGCATGCAGGGCATGGGTCAGATTGCGTCGATTGGCGTGGCCAACTTCTATGAGGAAACCTTGCAAACCCTGATTGATGAGACCGGTATCGTCCCGGTTCTCAACCAGGTGGAGCTGCACCCGGGCTTCACTCAGCCGGAGCTGCGCGAATTCCATGCCAAGCACGGCATCGTGACGGAGGCTTGGTCGCCGTTGGCGCGCGGCGTTGTGCTCAACAACCCGGTGGTTGAGTCCGTCGCCGAAAAGCATGGCATCACTGCCGGACAGGCGGTGCTGGCGTACCTGCTGAGCAAGGGGATTTCTGTTATCCCGAAGTCCAGCCGCCGGGAGCGCCTTGCAGAAAACTTCGCTGCCGCAGAGGTTGAGCTTACTTCCGAAGACGTAGCGGCTCTTGATGCGCTTGATGGCCAGGAAGGCTTTGGCCGTATGTTCAAGGACCCGCGAGAGTTCCCTGGCGCCTAAGCCAAAACACGTGGGGCGTACCAAACACCCGCGAGCGGTGGAGCCCGCCTTCAGCGCCTTGCTCTTTCTTCCTACATCGTTAGGGGAGAGGGCGTAGGACGCTGAAGGCGGGCTTTGTTGCGTACCCAGGGAAGTGGGAATCGTGAGGGGTGGGGGAGTGAAGATCTGTGAAAGACTCTGTGAAGTTTCGGTTTGCTAAATTAGATTCTTCCTTTGGAATCTCCTGTGGGGGTGCTAGCAGCGAGATAGAAATCCCTTGTAGTTGCAGGGGTAGGGGGTAGCGAAAGTGTATGTTATTAACTTTTCTTGGCAGGATTTACAACCTTGCAAGAGCGGTTAGGTAACTTACTGTGCAAGGCAAAACGTGATTGAAGACACTACCTCTTGTCTCTCACCGCGGTTTGTGGAGAAAAGACCCCTTGTAAGGAGAGCGACATGACTGACGCACCTGCTTCGATTAATTCGCGCCGCGAACCTACGCCGCAAGAGTTCATCGAGATGCGTGACAGCCCGCAGTTTGCCAAGCTGCGCAGCGCGTACCGCAAATTCACCTTCCCCATGACTGTGGCGTTCTTTGTGTGGTACGTCCTCTATGTGCTGGCTGCGGTCTTTGCCCCCAGCTTCATGGCCATAGAACTTGGTGGCGGTTGGAACATCGGCCTTGTCTTTGGCCTCGCCCAGTTCCTGACAACCTTCATCATCACGTACATCTACGTCAACTACGCCAATAAGAACATCGAGCCGCAAGCAGCGGCCATTCGCCAGGAACTGGAGGGCTAACCAATGCAGACCATAACCTTGGCCGCAGCGGAATCCTCCGCCGGCAACCCGATTCTGAATATCTCAGTCTTCGCCGCCTTCCTTGTCGTCACCATGTACGTGGTGCTTCGTGCCGGCAAGTCCACGAAGGAAGCCTCTGACTTCTACACCGGCGGCGGTAGTTTCTCCGGCCGGCAGAACGGCCTTGCTATCTCCGGCGACTACCTGTCCGCCGCGTCCTTCCTGGGCATCGTCGGCGCCGTTGCGCTCAACGGCTACGATGGCTTCCTCTACTCGGTCGGCTTTTTCGTCGCCTGGCTCGTTGCGCTGATGCTCGTCGCGGAGCCGATGCGCAACGTTGGCCGCTTCACCATGGCGGACGTGTTGTCCTTCCGCCTTAAGCAGCGCCCGGTGCGCGTGGCAGCTGCGATTTCGACCCTGTTCGTGTCGCTGTTCTACCTCATCGCGCAGATGGCCGGCGCAGGCTCCCTCGTGGCCGTGCTCCTGAATATTCACGATTTCAAGTGGCAGGCCGTCGTCGTCGGCATCGTGGGCATCCTCATGATTGTCTACGTTCTTGTCGGTGGCATGAAGGGTACGACCTACGTGCAGATGATCAAGGCCGTGCTCCTGGTAACCGGCGTGGTCATCATGTGCATCCTCACCTTCGTCATGCTCAAGGGCGGCTTCAGCGCACTCTTTACCCAAGCCATTGATATGCACGCTAATTCCGAAGCTATCAAGGAAGGCGGCTACGAAGCCTCCCAGATCATGGAGCCGGGCCTGAAGTACGGAAAGAACCTCACCACCAAGCTTGACTTCATCTCCCTGGGTATTGCCCTCGTTCTCGGCGTTGGCGGCCTGCCGCACGTTCTCATGCGCTTCTACACGGTGCCGACCGCGACCGAGGCTCGCCGCTCCGTTACCTGGGCCATCGTCATCATCGGTGCCTTCTACCTCATGACCCTGGTCCTGGGCTACGGCGCTGCCGCCCTGGTTGGCCCGGACCGCATCCTCGCCGCACCGGGTGGTGCTAACTCCGCAGCACCGCTGCTGGCCCTGGAAATCGGTGGCTCCATCTTCATGGCGGTCATCTCCGCGGTGGCCTTCGCTACCGTTCTGGCTGTTGTCGCCGGCCTCGCCATCACCGCGTCAGCCTCCATCGCGCACGATATCTACCACTCTGTCATCCGCAACGGTGAATCCACTGAGGCTGAGCAGGTCCGCGTCTCCCAGATCACCGTGGTTGTCCTGGGCATCGTCGCCATCATTCTGGGCATCCTGGCCATGACCCAAAACGTTGCCTTCCTGGTGTCCCTGGCCTTCGCGGTCGCGGCATCCGCTAACCTGCCGACCATCCTGTACTCCCTGTACTGGCGTCGATTCAACACCGCGGGCGCTGTCGCATCGATGTACACCGGTGTTATCTCCTGCTTGGTACTCATCTTCCTGTCCCCGGCGGTATCCGGTTCCCCGACCTCGATGTTCCCGAACGCCGACTGGTCCATCTTCCCGCTGTCCTCCCCGGGCCTGGTCACCATCCCGCTGGCCTTCTTCGCGGGCTGGATCGTCTCCATCATGACCCCGCCGGACAACCTGGAAGAGCTGTCCGCAGAGATGGAGGTTCGTTCCCTGACCGGTGTGGGTGTTGAGGCTCCGGTGGACCACTAAAACACCTAAAACGCTACGTTTCGGACGGTAGAGAGTAGACTCAGGTTCTGTGTTTTACTCTCAGCCTTCTCACAGGGCGGTGTCAGCGCGAGCTGGTGCCGCCCTTCTGGCGTGCGTGCTCGGAGCAGCGAGTCTCGCTGCATGCTCACCAGCGCATGAAGAAGACTTCACGGCTGGCGGTTCAGCGCAGACCAGCGCAAGCAAGCCTGGTCCCATCACACATAGGAAAGGGCAGCTGCAGCTGGCAGCTGTCCCGGACTCAGTAGGTCAGTTCCTCAAGGGCGATGAGTCCAAGGCCATCACGTATTACCGCATTGAGACGGGCATGCACATGGGCTCGACCACTGAACACCAGCCGCGCTATGCGCTGAGCTTGATTAAGCTCTACATCGCAACCTACGTGCTGGAACGCGGGTCTTTCGAGGACAAGTACCTAGCGTTGGATATGGTTGCTGATTCCTCTGACGAGAGTGCCGCACAGCTCTTTGAGAAATATCCGCGATCCATCGATGCCATTGCTAAGGAATATGGCTTGGAGTCCACGTCCGCGGGGGAGGACTGGGGGCATTCCATGACCTCTACGTACGACGTTGTGAGGTTCATTGTTCAGCTCATGGAGGATGATCCGACCCATCCTGTGCTGGTAGCTATGTCCCACGCCGATGCTGTATCTGCCGACGGATATCAACAGAACTATGGCACCGCGAAGCTGAGCGACGTCGTGGGCTCTAAGTGGGGATGGTCGGACAGCAAGGATCGTCATTCCTCGGTGTCTTTTGGAGAGAACTTTGTCGTGGCTGCATCCATCGAAGGAAGCGCTCAGGAACTCACGTCTTATGTACGCAAGGAGATCACCGGTAAGAACCTGGTGAAGGGCAACAACCTGAACAAGGAGGCGCTGGCTAATCCTGGTGCTGTTGCCACGCGCTTGACGACGTCCAGCGCTGCGCCCACTGCGACCTCCACGACAGCGACGCCGGCTGCCGCGACATCTTCGGAGCCGTCTTCTTCTGCGCCGTCCTCTCAACCAACGTCTAGAACGTCGGCCTCGAAGACCTCTGCGGCACGGTAGGGGACTGCGCCGCAGCAGGGCATTTAGCCCATGGACTTGCGCACGGTGTTGAGGATATCCACCGCGCCGCGGACTTGGTCATTGCTGATGGAAGAACCAGCAATGGTGATGCCATCGCTGCTCACACTGGAGCCGCGACCAGTGGGATCCGGCAGGGTGATGTTGGGCAGCGGGATGTTGTCCGGCACGCTCGGGATGTCCTTGACCTTGGGCGGTGTCACCGCGCCTTGGCCCGGGGTCCACTGACCCCAGTCATTGGCGTAGACGGTGTTAATATCGCAGGTCACGCCGTCGATGGTGGCCTGGTTCTTGGCTTTTTGGTGGATGGTGGTGCGCGGGTGAATCTTGCCGCCCGAGCCCCAATCGTGCATCCAGTAGAACTGGCCAATGTGGTCGTTGACGCACCAGTCGATGACGTTGTAATTGCCGTACACGCCGGTTTGGTAGCCGGCCGCGCTCAGCGCCGTCGAGAAGGCCTTGAGGTAGGGGCGGATTTGGTTCTCATACTGGGCGCGGGTGGGGTTGTCATCGATCGCGATGTAGATTGGGCGGCCCGTCGGCCCGCCAGCGGCCTTGTGAATAGCGATGGCCTGCGGGGCGTGGACGGCGGCACCCGCCGCACCGTTGAGCCAGTCGGCGGTCTCGGCGCGGCCGAACTGGTAAATGGAGGCGGTCTTCAGGCCGACAGCGGCATTGGCCTTCGTTTCCGCCAGCGTGACGGGTTTGCCCTGCATCCAGTTAGCGCCGGGGCGGCGCTGGGAAACATAGCGAATGGCGCCGAGGTGGCCGGCGGCCTTGATGGCGCGCGCAGAAGGGACACCGGCGGAGAAGTCAATGATGGTGCCCACAGCTGGACCCACGGCGAGCGCAGCGGGTGCTTGGCTGCCGATGGCACCGGCGGTCAGCGCGAGGGCACTGGCTTTGATAAGGGAACGGCGGGACAAAGACATGATGGAGTTCTCCTAGCGAGGGTCAAGTGGGCTGACAAAGATGGGGCCGAAGAAAGTATCTGAAGTCACTTTAGCCACGATGGTCTAAAATTGCACCACAATTAGTATGGGTGGGTGCACAGGTGCGCCTCGCAGAGCCATAAACGTGCACGGAGCCCCATAAGACGGAGGAATAAGTATGGCTGAAGAGCTGAGAATGCGTTTCATTCAGGGCGACAGCGTGTTCCGGCTGAACCACCAGCAGTTCAGCGATGCTGAGGTGCAAGCGGTGCTTCAGGGTTACATCGAGAACTGCCGTCGGAACTCTCAGTGGATCCTCGATACCCGTGAAGAAGGAAACACCCTCGTGGTGGAGCATCTTTTCCCCGCGGAAGAATTCATCGAGGCGAATAATGGCCGCCTGCATATCGATGAGGCTTTCGTCGAATCACTGCCCCTGACGTACCCGATCGTGTTTGAGATCCGCTCGGGCTACCTGCGCATCCACAAGCCGCTAGCCAATAAGTACGGCGCTCTCCTGTCTGACTTCATTCGTGGCTTGTGGGAAGTGTTGCTGCAAGGTCAGATGCACTACCTGTGGGATCACGGCTTTGCGCAGTGTGGTGGTGTGGGAACGATACAACTCAACGCCTATGGGCTGCTGGAGCCGGACGAGCCGCTCATTGGGTTTTACCGGGTAGACGTCGATATGCAGCACGAGGCCTGGGTGTACATCACCCCGCAAGGGCTCATCCTGGTTTTCGACGATGACGACGTCCTTGCCTTCGACAAGGTGGACATGCGCAATCCCTCGATTCCTTCAGGAGTCTTTTCTTTTAGCATGCTCAAGGCTGAGGTGGTTGGAACCGGCGGCGGCAAGACTATTAAAACCTCAATGAGTCCAAAGGATCTTGGGGAACTGGACCAGGCTCGGACGGATATCCGCACCATGTTGTCCTCGCCACACCAAGGGCAGCCGCGCCGTATGGTGGATCCGAACCCGCTTCCCTGGATCGTGGTGGACGGCGAAGAGCTGGGCTATATGGCACAGGCGGATCTGGAGCGCTACCGCCGCCAGCGCTCCGATGCCGGGCACAACCCATTCGGGGATGGCTCCCACACTATGCAGCAAGCCATGGACAACCCCTTCGTTGAATCGTGGGAGGAGAACCCTTCGCGCGACGATAACCCTTTCGCTTAAAGCGCTCTAAAGGCGCTTAAAGCGGAGTGGGCTTAGGGCTGGGTCGTGCGGAACGTGACGTTGGTGGGGTTTTCTACCGTGCGGGAGACGGTGCAGTCCTTCTCGTGGGAGATGCGCACGAGGCGCTCCACCATGGACTGGGCCTGACGGCCGGCATCGGTATCGGGGAAGCGGAGGGAGAATTCCACGTTGACGTCGCTAAGCCTTGAGGCGCCGTCCTCGTTGACGCGGGTGCCTTCTACGTGGACGTCGAAAAGCTCCGGCTCCGTGCGCCGGGAGGTGACCACGTCGACGTCCACGGCCGAGCAGCCCGCCACGGCAGCGAGCAACAGCTCGACCGGACTTAGCAGTCCGTCGCCCGTGCCGAATTCGAGGGTCGCGCCCGCAGTGTTCGTGGCGCGGTAGCGACCGGTATCAACGCGGGTGACGTCGACGTTGTATTTCTTAGTGATATTGCTCATGAGCGTTCATCCTAGCGGCGGGTAATCATTTAAACGTGCGTTCATGCGGTCGTTACGTGAGGGAAAGCTATGGAGAATACATTTCTTATGTCTCTTTTGGCTTTATTCACTGTGATTGGAAGAACTATGGCTTCTCGCCGCCTGCTCGGCACCGTGGTCACCGCCTCGGTGGCCGGTACGTTCCTTATTGTCCCTGCTTCTGCCGATGAGTCGGTGGAAGGCCTAGGTTCGCGCTTCAGCATCGGTGTGCTGCCGGATACTCAGTTCTATTCCCGTTACTCCACCCCGGAAACCGGCAACCTGGCGCAAGCGCGCTACGGTAGCGAGCCTTTTAAGGCGCAGACCGAGTGGCTGGTGAAGAACCAGCAGGCGCTCAACATGGACTTCGCTACCCACCTCGGTGACGTGGTGGACCAGGCGGACGTCGAGGGGGAGTGGAAGGTTGCTGATGAGGCGATGAAGGTCCTCGATGATTCCGACCTGAACTACTCCATCTTGCCGGGCAACCACGACATGATTGAGGATAAGTCAGCGCACCCGTACGACGTCTACTTCAGTGCCGAGCGCGCCAAGACCGCCAACCCGGAAACCTTCCAAGAGCGCCACACCGCGGTCAACAATGACTCCGAGTACCACATTTTTGAGGCCGAGGGCCAGAAGTACCTGGTCCTGGCGCTGGGCTGGCGCGCGGATGATGCGGCTCTGGAGTGGGCGCAAGGCGTTCTCGATGCGCACCCGGACCTGCCGGTCATCCTCACCAGCCACGAGGTGCTCAACCTCGATGGTGCTGGCGAGGTTTTCTACTCCGATGACTATGGCCAGGGCCTGTGGGACAAGTTCATTAAGAAGAACGACCAGATCTTCTTGACCATGGGCGGCCACCACCACGGCGCGGGCTACCGCGTGGACAAGAACGATGCAGGCCACGACGTCATCGGCATCCTGCAGGACTACCAGATGGCTTACCAGGGCGGTAACGGTCTGCTCGGCGTGCTCGAGTTCGACCTGAGCGGCAATGAGCTGGAGATGACCGCCCTGTCCCCGTGGGTCGCGCAGAAACCAGCGAAGGAGCTCACGCAGTTCGACAAGCTCATCCTCGACGGCACAGGCGATAGCTATCACGTGCCGCTCAACTTCAAGGAGCGTTTCGCTGACTTCGCCCCGGACTGGACCATTGGCGATGAAAACGACCCGGACCTCGGTCAGAAGGCCCGCGACATCGCTGAGGAAGGCTACACCCCGTACACCATCCCGAAGGACCAGCTGCCGGAGGGCCCGAATGACTTCGTGAAGTCCGACAAGACCGTCTTCCACTGGCGCCCGGGGCAGACCAAGAACACGGACGGCAAGCAGCTTGCCGACGGCGACGTGGCCACCGAAGGCGCAGTCATTCCGGATGTCTTCGGTGCTGATGGTGCCGGTGACCTCGTTCGCGAGGGTGGTCCTTCCAACACGGGTGAGCGCATCACCTACACCAAGGACCACCACCCGTTGTCCTCTGATTCTGGCTCCCTCTACTGGTCCGACCCAGCTGGCAAGCTCGCGATGGCAGAGTTTCGGTCCAAGGAAGGCGCGGAGATCAACAAGGTCGATACCTCCGAGGGCTACACCTTTGAGTCCTTCGTGAAGATTCCGAAGGACTTCAACGGCTCTGAGCACGGCTGGGGGAGTGCGCTCTCCCGCGACTCCAGCATCGCCGAGCTTGTCGACGGATCCGAGGACACCGACCCCACCGTCATGTTCGGCATTTCTAACCTCCGTGAGCTGCGCTGGTGGGCGGAACCGAAGGAAGGCGAAGGTTCGACTGTCTGGTCCCACGAGGTTCCCACCGAGGAGTGGATGCACATCGCCGTAGTCAACAAGCCGGATTCCGACACCGTAGAGATGTTCATCAACGGTGCACCCATCCTGCGCAACGCCAAGGGTGCTGAAGGCCTCCTCCCGCGCGACCTGCAGTGGGTTATGGGCGCTGGCTTTGATAGCCGCAAGCCGCAGGACCCGTGGTACGGCTGGATTGGTGAGACCCGCCTGACCCAGGGCGTTCTGGACTCCGACGAGTGGCTCACCGCGCGCCCGGCCGTGAAGGAGGAAGAGCCGTCGAGCTCCACTACGACGCCTACCGAGCCGACCAAGCCTTCTAAGCCGACCAACACGAAGGAGCCTTCTGCCGACGATATGGCTGCGGCCTTCTTCGCAGGCTCCAGCCGTGGCGCGAAGGTTATCCTCCCCATCATCGCCGTCATTGCAGTCGTCGGCGGTGCCGCCTACGGCCTCATCCCGACCATCAACCGCATCTTCGGTCTTAACATCCCGCAGCCGAAGCTGCCGCAGATCCCGGGTCTGAACTAGTTACCGTTCACCCTCCGTCCCCCGACTCACATTGAGGCGGGGGTTTTCTATTGTGATGGCCCTGGGCGGATTTTAGCGGGTTAAGGGTCAAAATGTGTGTCTGGCTCGGCGTGTCGCTGGGGTTAGATTTGGCCTTTTTGGATGCCGATTGAGTGGGTGTACTCGGTGTCGATACCGTTGTCGTAGAGGGCTGGTCGTCCTGTTTCGTGGTCGGCTTGGTTCTCGGTGTGGGTCAGGATGGATACTTTGGCGAGTTGGTCCTGGCCCCAGTGGGACTGTCTGGCGATGCGTAGTGGATCGTCGGGCAGTTCTGTTTTTAGGTACAGCCACCAGTCCAGCATTTTGCGCTGGTGTTCATTTGTTCTGCCCCGGTGAGCACGCGCAATCTCTTTCAGGCGAGCGTTAATCCCGCCTTCAAGACTGTTGGTCGTAGATTTGATGCGGGCAGGTTCTAAGACGCCTTTAGGTTGATTGATGTAGACAAAGAGCATGCCTTGGCGCCATAGATGGTTCAGACTGTTGTAGGCCTTTCGCACGTTGGAATGTGTCCATACCCATGTCCAATTTCCTGTATCAGGGTCTTTAACCCTGGTCCTCTCGTCCATCCACCTGCGGTAGACAGTGTTGAAGTTATGGAGCAATACACCCCAGTCAGCTACCTCACGCGCAGGGATTTTTCGTTTTGGTTGATGCGCTTAGATAGCACCTGGGTGCCGTCGATATCTAAGACGCAAGCGTGGTGAAAGTATTTACCGACGTCCATGCCGATGACATAGTCGTAGGTCATGCCAGACCTCCTAGCGAATTGAATGAGTATGGGACTTATTTCATCGCTGGTGGTCGGACATACTTCACGCTGGCATCCACATTACTTTGAGACCTCGCACATTCTGTGCGGGTCAGGTTCCTATTAGCAGTCTGGAGTATGCCACTGCCTTCGGCGGCATCACCCCCCGGATCATTTTCAGACAGGGACGAAAACAAGCCATACCGAAGCCAGCGACTAGTTCCACTGCCCCAAGGCAGAAGGAACGCAGACAAACATAACCTGCCCCAGCATGGGGCTAGGAGTACGAATCCTGAGTTCCTTCAAGCGGAACTGCCAACAACGTAATGGGGGAGAAGGGTGCCCCCGCAAACAACGCCGATCTCGGTGCCCGCGTTAATCGCGTCCCGAACTGATTTTCCACCCGCGTGCTGCTTTGCGTTGCTGCCAGAAGTGACGGTAGATACCGGGGACATCGGAAAGCTCAGAATGCGTGCCCAGCTGGCTGACTTGCCCGTGTTCATCCAAGACTACGATTTGATCAGCAGATTTGATTGTATCCAGCTTATGGGCGATGACAATAAAAGTAGATTGCTCCCGTAGCTCGTCCATCGCAGCAAGAATGTTTGCCTCATTTTCTGCATCGAGCGCGGAGGTAGCCTCATCAAAGAGTACAATCGGCGCTTGCTTGAGAAGCGCGCGAGCTACAGATACGCGCTGGCGTTCACCACCGGATAGAAGCCGACCGCCTTCACCAACAGGAGTATGCCACCCTAGGCGGTTGGCAATAGAAGTCACGCCTGAAAGATCAGCTGCGCGGAAGACTTCCTCATCGGAGGCGTCGGGACGACCAACGCGGATATTAGCGATTAACGAGTCGTCGAAGAGGTAGACATCCTGAAAAACCATGGACAGTCTGGACATTAACTGTTCGGTTCCAAGCTCGCGGATATCTACGCCGTCAACCATCACCGCCCCGGAATCTACATCCCAGAATCGCGAAATAAGGCGCGCAATTGTGGTCTTTCCGGAGCCAGAAGGACCGACAATGGCGGTAACGGTGCCTGGTCGAGCATGGAAAGCGATATCTACCAATACTGGTTTATCGCCGTATCCAAACGTGACATTACGCAGCTCTACACTTCCCGAACCATCGCCTGGGCGCGGAGTAGTGGGTTCCGGTAGGGAAGGGGCATCGGTGATGAGCTCAGTTTCTGTGAGCGCGATACGGCCGGCATCTAAACCGACGAAAGAAGAACCCAGCTGCTCAAGCGTGCGGGTAAACCTCAAGCTGATTCCGATGATCGCAATTGTTTCTAGTGGCGATAGGGCGCCTTCAACGGCAAGATCCGCGGAGACCATAATGAGAGCCACAATGAAGATCTGCACTACTATGCCGTTGAGTAGCAAAGCTAATGTGGATACCCATAGCTCGCGTATTCGTGCTTTATGGTCGATTTCTAGCGCTTGCTCTAGTGGCGCAAAAACTTGTGATTGTCCTGCCGCGCGCAGGGCTGGTTGACGGTTAGCAAATTCTACGATGCGCTGGGAGAGCTCTTTACTCGGCCCCAGTGCGCGGTTCGATGCTTTCTCACGAATCCATGCAGCCAACTGCATCACCACGAGCGCCAATGGTGCGATGATAAGAAGGACCAAGCCCAGCTTCGGGTTCCAGAAACACGCTCCTACTAACAAGGTGACAAGTGCCGCGCTATCGCGGTATATCGTTCCTTGAATATGCGCAATGGTCTCGGCCGCCACCATAAAGCGATCTGAAACGAGGCGAGATAGGCCGCCGGTATTAGCCGGTACGAACCAGCCGAGCGGTAGCGTTGCTAATTTATCGCCCACAGTCGTGTGCGCGGCTCGGATGAAATCCAAGGCCGTGTGGTAAGAGGCCATGGTTGCGAAAAATCGTAGCGCAAAAGCTACGAGCGCAATTGCCAAAAGCGTCCACATCCATGGTGCGATCGTCGTATCCCCATCGAGTGCCTTTGTAAGTGGCACGAGCGTGAGAACGGCGAGGCCATCAAGCACGCCAACGATAAGCGATAGACAAGCATACCTTTTATTGAGCTTATGGCCTACAGGACTTTGCAGCTTTTTGACACTGCGAGTGAGTAGCGGATCACGAAGACGCGAACTAACAGGCGTAGTGGCATTAGACATGAGAATTATCCTTCATAGGCTTGAGGCAGATTATTTGGTCTGCTCCTTGGATGGACTCCGGCTTGTGGGCGATGACTAAGACGGTCTTGCCTCTGACGAGTGTGGCTAGAGCTGCTTGAATTTCTGCTTCGCAGTCAGGATCAGTTGCCGCAGTAGCTTCATCCAGGATCAAGATTGGGGCATTGGTAATGATTGCCCGGGCAATAGAAATGCGTTGCTGTTGTCCACCGGATAAAGAGGTGTCCTCACCAACAACGGTGTCGAGCCCAGCCGGTAAAGCGCGAATATCAGCAGCTATGTGCGCAGCCTCTGCGGCTTGCCAGATCTCTTCATCGCGGGCTTCTGGGCGTGCAAGGCGAATGTTTTCCCGAATACTCATACGCAGTAAGTGAGGATCTTGTAAGACGAAAGCCACAGTGCGGTACAAACTGTCGAAAGTGAGATCACGGATATCCACGTTGTTGATAGTGATTGTGCCCGAATCTGGATCCTGGAAACGCGCCAACATCGTTGCTGCTGTGGATTTGCCAGACCCGGAGGGGCCAATCAATGCCGTGACAGTGCCTGCATTTAGTTGCGCAGAAAAGTCTTGGAGGACTGGTGTGTCTGGGGCGTAGCTAAAGCTGACCTTATGGAACTCCACCTCCATGTCTTGACTATTGGCGTCGAGGCTCTTTTGGCCTTCTTTCACATGGGAAATTGTCATGACTTCATCAAGGCGCAACGCCGCATTGCCAGCGAGCTGGTAAGACCACATCATTTGGCCGACGGTTTGAATCGTGCCCGGGAGCACCAGCGCAATTAACGTTGTTGCGATGACTTCAGCGACCGTGACATAGCCACCAGCTATCAGCAGGGAACCGACTCCTAGATTGATAAGGATGAGGACAGGAACCGCCACCACAGACTCTGAGATTGCGGAAACACGCAGAAGCGGACGTACCCACTCGTAATAGAATTCCGCGAATTTTTGGGCAGCTTCGCGATATCGAGCGTGGGCTTTGCCAACGGTGCCGAAAGCCTTGACGACGGAAATACCTTCGGAGAACTCCACCGCAGTCGCAGAGACCTCACCCAGATAATTATCCATTTCCGCAGTTTTTGTGCCCATATCTTTCATTGAATATGCTTGGATTGCTAGGAAAATGGGCACAGTGGCAATAGAAAGTAGACCAAGGCGCCAATCCAAGATAAAGGCATAAACCAGAAGCGCGAGGGGCGTAAAGATCGCGGCGACCTTCTCTACAGGAGCATGGGCTGTCAGGGTGTGCAGAGTTAACGTATCGTCCTCGACGGCTTTGCGGACTTTGCCGGAATTAGTCTGGCTAAACCACGAGAGTGGTGCTTTCGCAATAGCGGTAATAATTCGGCGCCGGTTAATCCCCACCAACTTTGCATCAGCGAAGTGGGTGATTGCAAGGGCAAGGAAATAGAAGAATAGCTGGCCCAAAAATGC
Source organism: Corynebacterium sp. HMSC072A02 (assembly GCF_001810085.1). Lineage (NCBI taxonomy): Bacteria > Bacillati > Actinomycetota > Actinomycetes > Mycobacteriales > Corynebacteriaceae > Corynebacterium > Corynebacterium sp. HMSC072A02. The sequence goes on from NZ_KV799849.1 coordinate 34,260, forward strand.
AGCAAGTAGCCATTTCACAATGGACGCGACGTCATCAGTATTGCCGTCGATTAGAGCATTTCCCAGTGCCACCAACGCGACGTAGGGTGCTACGGCGAGTACCGAGGATATAAGCGCGAGAAACTGTGCGAAGTAGATGGTTGTTTGCACTGGGGCCAGTAGTTTTTTTAGAGCGACCTGGCCGGCTTTTAGTTTTGCGCGAGCCTCTTCTTCCGGTGACGCACCGTGTGATTCTGGTGCGTGGGTTCTGCTTGATTCTGTGGAACTTTGTTTTAGTTCAGACATTTCTTTCTCAATTCTTGTTGATGTCAGTCATATCGATGATTCTGGTGACTGATTCTTGGATGAATTCGTGGTCATGGGTGATGACGATGACCACTGCTCCGCTTGCTGCAAGAGATCGAAGTAGCGCAGAGATGGATTGCAGTTGGCGCCAGCCCACGCCAGAGGTAGGTTCATCGAAGATGTAGATCGCTGCTTGCTCGGCTTGGGCTGAAGCTATGGCTAAGCGTTGCCGTTGCCCACCGGACAGAGACTGCGGATGCCGTTGGGCCATTCCTGCCAGATCGAGGCGATGGAGAATCTCATTGACATCGATGTGGTCCCGCTTCTTCTTTGCCAGTCCGAGCGTGACTTCTTCTTCGGTGGTGGCTGCGAATAATTGGCGGCCAACATCTTGCATCACCATGTACGCGGCACGTCTGCGGGCAGCCGCTCCTACTCGTTTGCTGTTCAAACGGAGACTACCGCCGCGTTTGGGAGAAGCAAGACCACAAATGATCCTGGCGAGGGTGGTTTTTCCAGCGCCGTTGGGCCCGATTAAGGCGGTGACTTCGCCGCTGGGGAAAAATGCGTGGTCAATGTTTAATACCTCATGTGCGCCATAAGAAAAACAGATGTTGCTTAGCTCGAGTCCGCTCCGCTGGGGATCGGCGTTTTCGAGCGTGGGTGGTACCGGCACGCTCGCGGGCAGGGGAACATGGTGTAAGCTGCGTAGCCCCAATTGTTTGCGTTCGGGTTCGTCTAAGGCATAAAACTCCTGAGCGCGGAAACTCCGCGTTATTTTTCCCTGAGTCAAGTAAATAACTTGGTCAGCGATATCTTTTAAGAAAAAGAGACGGTGATCAGCGATAATGATCGTTGTGCCTAATTCCTTCAAGCGGTGTAGCACGCGTGCAAGAATATCGATGCTTTCCATAGAGAGATTGGACGTGGGTTCATCGAGAAGCACGAGACTGCCCGGGGACACAAGCGCGCATGCGCATGCCACGGTTTGTAACTGCCCACCGGATAATTCTTTGAATCGCCGGCCCCGAAGATCGTTAATGCCTAGTAGCTCGACCGCTGATTGAATCCTCGACTCAATTTCTTTGGGATCTACACCAAGGTTTTCTAGCCCGAAGGCCAATTCTGCATTGACGCTTTCAGTGAAAAATTGTGTCCTTGGATTCTGGAATACTGAGGCGCTGAACTCGATGGCTCGGGACAGCGGTTCTTCCGCAGGGGTAAAAGCCTGGTCATCCTTTATAATAGTGATGGTGCCTAGTAGCTCTCCTGGATTGAAATGGGGGATGAGTCCGTTGATCAACTTGAGTACCGTGGACTTTCCCGATCCGGAATCACCGGTAATCAGTAGACACTGTCCTGGAGAGACAGAAAAAGACACATCAGATACACCTTGAATACCTGGCCGAGCTCCCAATGGATATGTAAAAGAAACGTTGTGGGCGTCTACACTGGTTGCGATACTGCGTTCGTTCATAAGTGGACCTCCGTGGGAAGCCAGACAGAGGCAACAACGAGGCCCAACCCAGCTAGTGCAGTTGCATCGACAAGCTTGAAGGAAAGATCGGCGGTGGTGGTTGGGCGTGCGGGTCCTCCCAATCCCCGGACAAGAGCAGAGGCAGCGAGCTCATCACCAGCGCGGACGACGGCACCTAATAAGGGGATGATCAACATCGCGGACGATTGTGTGGGCTGTGTGATCCAGCTTTTTACTCCAGGCTGGAGACCCCGAAGGACCATGGCATCGCGGATGGCTTTGGCTTCTGCCACGATGATCGGCAAAACGCGCAGGAATACCGCCGGTGGAATGGTGGCCCAGCCTGGTAAACGCAGGTCCCGCAGTGCTGAGGTCAACGTGGATGGTGTGAGAGTGAGCAAGCCGAATGTGCCGATGGACATGCTGATGACAAAACGGCTTAGCCACGAAAAAATTGCCGCTGAAAAAGCGAAAAATGTGGAGCCAGGAAGCTGTAATAGGCCCCAGTACCCTAGATAGGATAATGCAAAAGCGAACAGGCAAATAAGACCATAGTGTGGCTTTACTGTAGCTAGTGCGATGGAGCTGAAAGCGATAGAAATCAGCAGTGTCGGTAGGTGGCCGTGGCTGAGAGCTACCGCATTGATTACTAGAACAGAAAGCAGCACGGTCCGTGGATCGATCGAAGATCGATGAAGCACGCCCTGTTTTGGCAGGCTCACAGGAGACCAGCGCTTTCAAAGTGTTTGCGGCTGACGCGAACTCCGACCTTTCCTCCGATAAAGCCGACGATGAGCGCACAAATGGCCAGTACTCCAATGGTCCATGGCTGGAAGATATCCGACATGGCATCGGCATATTCTTGACCCATTTGGTCTGCGATATCGACGTAGTAGGAGTCCGTATCCAGAATTAGCGGGATAAAAGGCATAGAAATCCAGACACAGAAGACGCTGTAGGCAATAGGGAAGGATTTGGCAATACTGAGGTGGCTTTTTGTAATAATCAAATCCGCGATAAACCCTAGAATTATGCTTCCCAGCAGGGTCCAGAAGTAGTGTCCGGTGAGCATGAATGCTAGTCCGTTAATACCACCGACGAGGGTGAAAGCACCCATTTTGGGCGTGCGGGCGGCATAAAGCGCTAGCACGATTCCGTTTGCGATTGCCGCGATGAACCATCCAATAAACATGAATTGTGGTCCTGCGAATCCAATCATTCCGCTTACAAAGGTGATTACAAAGTAAAGTGCAGCAAAGATGCCAGCGTTGATGAGATCTCTGGTGTTTAAACGTGCCGTCGACCCACTGGATGAGCTTGCACTCCGTGCGGGCGTAGAGGACTGTTGGGTCATAGTAAACCTCGATTTATGAACAGCAGGAAAGGTAAGGCTTACCTAAGTTAGGTAATACTGTTTATAAAACATTTCAAGTTTTGATCTGAAGATTCACCCTTAATGGGGGTGAATGCAGATAAGTAGACATCAAACCAGACCACGACTACCGACTAAGTACCGACAAAATCGGCACCAACGGCAAGACAACCCTGCGATGGGGAGGCAAACTACGCCGCCTCTACATCGGACGCAGATGGGGCGGGGAACCAATCACCATGGTCTGCATCGACAACCACGTCGACGTCAAAATAGCCATCACTGGGGCACAAATCGCCGCCTACACACTCACCGAAGAAAAGATCTACTACAACTAGAAAGACAACGAACTCAACCCCAGTCGGGGCAACTAAAAAATCTCGAGACACCGACCGGAACGATGTCTCGAGACTTCACAGCGTGCCCCAGAGAAGATTCGAACTTCCGACACCGGCTTTAGGAGAGCCGTGCTCTATCCCCTGAGCTACTGGGGCGGGGGTGCGTTGCGCACCTAGGTAAGACTAGCAGCCCCGCGTGGGGCGGCGTTAAATGCGTCGCCTTTCGTTTATTCGCCGGCCAGCTCCGCGTACTTGGCGCGGACCTCGCTGGCGGAAGGGTTGGTGGCGTGGGTGCCGTCGGAGTAGAGGACGGTGGGCACGATGCGGTTGCCGTCGTTGACGGACTCGATCCAGGCGTTGATGTCGGCGGTGTCGGGGGAATCCGCTTCGACGTTGACGAGCTCGTATGGGGTTTCGGTGCGGTCCAGGTTTTTGATCAGCTTGGCACAGAACGGGCACCAATCGGCGAAGAAGATGGTGACGTGCTCAGTGGTTTCGGGAGTGGCAACGTTGGTGCTCATTAAGCAGCAGCCTTTCTGTCGTAGGTGAGGAAACGGTATTTCATCGGCAGCTCGCTGGGCGGCTGGCCGGGAATGGTGAGGTGGCCTGATTCGGAGGTCAGCCAGTCACTATCGGCAGATAGGCTGAATTCCTCCGGAACGCTCGGGGCCAGGACGGCATCTGCGCCGTAGGCATCGCCGACTTGTACACCCATGAGGGTGAGCTCGATTGTATCCACGCGGTCGAGGGCGGAGCTGTAGAGCTGGCCGCCGCCGATGATCCAGGCGTCGTCAAGCGTGGCGTCAAGTGCGGCGTCGAGGTTGTCCACCACGGTGGCACCCGCGGACCATTCGCCCGGCTGACGGCTGGACAGCACAATGTTCTCCCGGCCTGGCAACGGGCGGAACTTGGGGTTGAGGGACTCCCACGTCTTGCGGCCCATGATGACAGGCGCGCCCATGGTGACCTCTTTGAAGTGCTTGAGGTCCTCCGGCACGTGCCAGGGCATGACCACGCCGTCACCAATGACCCCGTCGAGGGATTGAGCCCAGATTGCGCCCAGCATTAAACGGACACCTGCGCCTTGATGGTGGGGTGGGGGTCGTAGCCGATGACCTCAAAATCATCGAAGCTATAGTCAAAGAGGCTTTCGGCCTTGTGGAGGATAAGCTGCGGGTACTCGCGGGGCTCGCGGGACAGTTGCTCCTTGACCTGTTCGATGTGGTCGTTGTAGATGTGGCAATCCCCACCCGTCCAGATGAGATCGCCTACCTCTAGACCTGCTTGCTGGGCGAACATGTGGGTCAGCGCGGCATAGGAAGCCAGGTTGAAGGGAACGCCGAGGAACATGTCGGCGGAGCGCTGGTAAACCTGCATGGAGAGTTTGCCGTCCGCGACGTAGAGCTGGAAGAGCAGGTGGCAGGGCATGAGCGCCATCTTGTCCAGCTCAGAAACGTTCCACGCGGAGACCAAGTTGCGGCGCGAATCCGGGTTGTTCTTGAGCGTGTCCAAGGCGACCTGGATCTGGTCGATGTGCTGGCCATCCGGAGTGGGCCAGGAGCGCCACTGCACGCCGTAGACAGGGCCCAGCTCGCCGTCCTCATCGGCCCACTCGTTCCAGATGCGGACCTTGTTTTCCTGCAGCCACTTCACATTGGAGTCGCCGCGCAGGAACCACAGCAGCTCACCAATCACGCCGTGGAAGTAGACCTTCTTGGTGGTCAGCAGGGGAAAAGACTCCGCCAAGTTATAGCGCAGCTGGGCGCCGAACAGGGAGAGGGTGCCGGTACCGGTGCGGTCGCCTTTGGGTGCGCCTTCTTCGAGGACACGGCGCAGGAGGTCCTCGTACGGTGTTTTGAGGGATGAAGAAGCAGTGGGATTTTCACTCATGACGTCCAAGTGTAGAGCGTTCAAAAAGTCTTAGGTAGTGAGGTAGGGCTACTAGTGGTTGGATTTGTCACTACGCCGACTGAGCTTGATGAATAGCCTTTAATGCTTCGTCGGTTGGGGTCGCCTGCCATGCGGACTTAGCTCCGGTAAGAATGGAGGGACGGTCCCACAGGTAGCTCATTTCTTGTAGGCCTCGCAGGTCCGTGCTGACAATGCCACCTAGCTTCAGCATCCATGGGCGAATCGTGATGGGGGAGTGTTGGCATCCGGCGCGTCGAGCAAATTCAGCTTGGGTGAGCGCGGGCGCGCAAGGCGTGGAAACTATAGGGGGTGTCGATTCGTTCAGTAGTGCGTCAGCTAGCGCACGGGCGAAATCGGGAAGGTACGTGACCGAGTGTTTAGCGTGTGCGTTAAAAAGAGCAAGGGGACGCTTCTTCCCAATGATGAGCTGATGGTAAACGCATCCGGGGCCGGCATCGGGTCCGTACAGATCGGCCGCGATTACCGAGGTAGTGCGCGAGGGAGAGGCTAAGCGGTTCTCGATTAGGGTCGCTCGAACACCGGGTTTGCCATTGTGGGATCGGGTTCGGGGCGTGTCAGGCGAAATTACCTCGTAAGTCTGGTCGAACCCATACATCGATTCGGGAAAGACAACGGGGATGCCCCGTTGGGCGGCTACCTCTAGCACGGTTTCTTCAGCTGGAATGAGCAGGTCGCGCCACTTTTGTGCGTCGTATGGGGCATGGATGCAGTGGGCAATTCCGTCGATCTGTTCTGGGTACGCGTCACTGTGTGTTGCATCGCCTTTCTTGAACTGCACGTTCCTACTGGCGGCGAAATGGGGCTGCCGTCGCGTCATGATTGTGCATGTGTGCCCTCTTTTAGCGAGTTCGCGTGAAAGTGATCGGCCCACGGGGCCTGCCCCGGTGATGAGAAAATGCATTAGGTGACCTCTGCTCTAAATAGTGACTAGTGCTCTCTAATTCTATAATTGCAGTTACTCAGATTCAAGAGCAGTGCTCTCTTTCTTGTTGATATAGTTTCTATATGTCAATGACCCCAAGAGCGCGTGCTCGCGAACAGACGATGTTGCGCATTGTTGAGGTAGGGCGGGAGCAGCTTGATAAAGGCGGCCCAGAAGCCTTGAATCTTCGTGCAATTGCACGTGATTTGGGGATAGTTTCTTCGGGTATCTACCGCTATGTGCCCGACAGGGCCCACCTATTAACGATGCTGATCGTTGATGCGTTTGAAGCACTTGATGATGCCGTCGCGCGAGGAATCGGTGAGGCTACCGAGACGCGGGACAGATTCCTGCGCCTTGTGTTTGCCATGAGGGCGTGGGCCTTGGAGTTTCCTCAAAGGTGGGCGCTTATTTATGGCACACCCATCATTGGATACGAAGCGCCTGCTTCAGAGACAACGGGCGCGGGTACGAAAGTTAGTAGGCGTCTGGCCGCGTTGTTAACTGAGGCCTCGGTTAAAGAGCTAGAACCGCGTTCATCTCAGTTCTCGCAAGACCTTGCGGCGACCTCTGAGGAGCTTGATGTGGAGCTTCCCACTGACGTCATGGAAAAGGCGCTTGAGGTGTGGATACAGATAATTGGCGTGATTAATGCCGAGGTATTCGGTTACCTCGGCACAGACACGCTGCATGACTACCATGAGTTTCATGCTCGAATGGTTTCTCGTCTGGCTGACGAGTTGGGAATCTGACTTTCTTGCGCTGCGTAGGTAGCTAGCGCAGCGCGTGGGGCTTAGTAGCCGCCGTTGGCCTCCGCGTAGGCGGCGGCGTGCTCCAGAATCTCGTCTGCTAGCTCCGGGCGGCAGATCAAAAGATCCGGGATGAAGGTGTCCTCGTTATTGAACTTGATGGGGGAGCCGTCCAGACGCGAGCAGTGCAGGCCCGCGGCCAGAGCCACGCCCACCGGGGCGGCCTGGTCCCACTCGTACTGGCCACCGGCGTGGATATAAGCGTCATAGTCACCCAAGAGCACGTGGATGGCCTTCGCGCCCGCGGAGCCCGCGCCGACAGTTTCAAAGCCCATCTTCTCCGCGACATAACCCGCAACCTTTGGCGGGCGGTTGCGGGAGACCACGAACTTCTTCGACAGCGGGCCCGTCACCGCGCGCACATCGGAGGACTTAAATGTCACGCCCATGTCCGGCATGCCGACGGCCGCGTGGATCGGGGTGCCGTTTTCTACCAGCGCGATGTGGACGGCCCAGTCCTGGCGGCCGGTGGCGAATTCCTTGGTGCCGTCGAGCGGGTCAATGATCCACACGCGGTTCTTCTTCAAACGGCTCAAGTCATCGGCAGCCTCTTCCGACAGGACGCCATCCTGCGGGCGGTGCTGCTCAAGGACGCGGGCGATCCATTCCTGAGCGGCTTCATCGCCGGCATCACCCAGCGCCAAGCCGCGCAGCAGGCCACCGTTGCGCACGCCTTTGAGGATCTCGCCACAGCCATCGGCGAGGGAGTTGGTTAGACGGGAATCAGAAATCTCAACGGTCATAGTGACCAGATTAGCGCGCGCGATACAGTAGGGCATGTCCAAAAACGTTCTGGCGAAGTTCCGCCCGCAGGTGGCCGGTTGGTTCCAGGACGTTTTCGCCGCCCCCACCCCGGTCCAAGAGCAGGCGTGGGAGGCGATTTCCGGCGGCGCGAACGCACTGGTTGTGGCGCCAACCGGTTCCGGTAAGACGCTCGCGGCTTTCCTGTGGGCCTTGAATTCCTTGGTGGAGCGCGAAGGCCAGACCGCCCTGCCGCTGAGCAATGAACCCTCCCGCGAGGGCGCGCATGATGGCGTGAGAGTGCTGTATATCTCACCACTCAAGGCTTTGGGCGTGGACGTCGAGAACAATTTGCGCGCCCCGCTCAACGGCATTGCCCGCACCGCTGAACGGCTGGGCCAGGAGGTGCCGGATATTACCGTTGGCGTGCGCTCCGGGGATACCCCGCAGGCAGAGCGCGCCCGCCAGGTGCGCAAGCCACCGGACATCCTCATCACCACGCCGGAATCGGCCTACCTGATGCTCACCTCCAAGGCGGCGGGCATTTTGAAGACCGTGGATACCGTCATCATCGATGAAATCCACGCCCTGGCCGGCACTAAGCGCGGCGTGCACCTAGCGTTGACTTTGGAGCGCCTCGGGCTCATCGCAGGGGAGTTCCAACGCATCGGGCTTTCCGCCACGGTGCGCCCGCTGAGTGCTGTCGCGAACTTCTTAGGCGGCGACCGCCCCGTGGATATCATCGCCCCGCCCGCAAAGAAGTGCTGGCAGCTCGACGTCCACGTGCCGGTCGAGGACATGTCGGACCTGCCCACCCCGGAGCAGGGCTCGCCCATCGGGGAGGCGACTGTCGACGACCCCCTTGGCATCACCGAAGGCCCCCAAGACGCGTTGCGCTTACACGCGCAGCGCGGGGAAACTAACACGCAGGGCGGGGTTGGAGATTCCGCCCTGCCCACGGCGAAATCCATCTGGCCCTTCATCGAAGAAGAGCTCTACGCCGAAGTCATGGAGAAGCGCTCCACGCTCGTCTTCGTCAACTCGCGCCGCACCGCCGAGCGGCTCACCAGCCGGCTCAACGAGCTTTATGCCCAGGAGCACGATCCGGAGTCCTTGAGCCCGGCTACCCGGCGCGACCCAGCCCAGCTGATGAAGCAGGTCGACGTCGCCGGCAAGGCCCCGGCTGTCATTGCCCGCGCGCACCACGGCTCGGTGTCCAAAGATGAGCGCGCATTGACGGAAACCATGCTCAAGGAAGGCACGCTCAAGGCCGTGGTGGCCACGAGCTCCCTGGAGCTGGGCATCGACATGGGTGCGGTGGAACTAGTAGTGCAGGTGGAATCGCCGCCGTCGGTGGCTTCCGGCCTGCAGCGCGTGGGCCGCGCCGGGCACTCCGTCGGCGCGGTCTCGCATGGTTCCTTCTATCCCAAGCACCGCGCGGACCTGGTGCAGTCGGCACTCACCGTCGCCCGCATGCAGGACGGCCTCATTGAGGAGATGCACGCCCCGCGCAACCCGTTGGATGTCTTGGCACAGCAGACGGTGGCGGCGGTAGTGGCGTCGGCAAGCGCGGGCACGAGCGAGGGACTCGAAGCCGACGAATGGTATGACACGGTGCGCCGCGCCTGGCCCTATAAGGACCTGGCGCGTGAGGTCTTCGACTCCGTGCTGGACCTGGTCAGTGGTGTGTACCCTTCGACGGATTTTGCGGAGCTGAAACCACGTGTGGTCTATGACCGCGTGACGGGCGTGCTCACCCCGCGCCCCGGCGCGCAGCGCGTGGCGGTGACCAACGGCGGCACCATTCCGGACCGCGGCATGTTCGGGGTGTTCCTCGTGGGAACTGGTGAGGCCGGTTCCGCGCCGCGCCGTGTGGGTGAGCTCGACGAGGAAATGGTTTATGAAACCCGGGTGGGGGATATCTTCACGCTCGGCGCGACGAGCTGGCGCGTGGAGGAGATTACGCGCGACCAGGTGCTCGTAACTCCCGCGCCGGGGCACACGGGGCGTTTGCCTTTCTGGAACGGTGACTCTGCGGGGCGGCCCTATGAGCTGGGCAAGGCGTTGGGTGCATTCCGGCGGGAGGCGTACGCGGATCCGTCCGTGGTGCGCGGCGCCGATGAGAACGCGCGGCGCAACATCGCCGCCTACTTGCACGAGCAGAACGAGGCCACCGGGCTCATCCCGGATGAAAAGACGCTGCTGCTGGAGCGCTTCACGGATGAGCTGGGGGATTGGCGCGTGCTATTGCACACCCCGTTTGGCAGGCCGGTGAATGCGGCGTGGGCGCTGGCGGTGGGTCAGCGCGTGGCGGAGTGCACCGGTATGGACGCGCAGGCCGTGGCGGGCGACGACGGTATCGTGTTGCGCCTGCCGCAGGGGGAGGCGGACCCGGATGCTGCGCTCTTTCTTTTTGACGCTGATGAGATAGCGGACATCGTCACCGAGCAGGTGGGAAACTCCGCGCTCTTTGCTTCTCGTTTCCGGGAGTGCGCGGCGCGAGCGCTGCTTCTGCCGCGGCGTAACCCGGGCAAGCGCGCGCCTTTGTGGCAGCAGCGCCAGCGCGCGGAGCAGCTTCTCGACGTCGCCCGCAACTACCCCTCTTTCCCCATCATCCTGGAGACCGTGCGCGAGTGCGTGCAGGATGTCTACGACCTGCCGGCGCTCACGGAGGTCATGCGGGAGCTGGCGCACCGGCGCATTCGCATCGCGGAGGTCACCACGGAGCAGCCTTCGCCGTTCGCATCTTCGCTGCTGTTCAACTACACCGGCGCGTTCATGTATGAGGGGGACTCGCCGCTGGCGGAAAAGCGCGCGGCGGCCTTGGCCCTAGACCCCGCGCTGTTGGCGAAGCTTCTGGGCACGGTGGAGTTGCGCGAGCTTCTCTCCGCTGAAGTTATTGCTGAAGTCCACGCCCAGCTGCAGCGCACCACTGTAGAACGCCAGGCGCGGACCACCGAGGAGGTCGCGGACCTGCTGCGCGTGCTGGGCCCCATCCCGGTCGATGAGTTCGGCGCGCACGCCACGGTGCCATTGAGTGCACTCGATGCGCTCGGTGCGCGGATCATGCGGGTGCGCATCAACGGCCGCGAGCACGTGGCCCAGGCGCTTGATGCGCCGCTGCTTCGCGACGGCCTGGGCATCCCCGTCCCGCCCGGCATCCCCGCCCAGCAGGCCACGATTACCGACGCCCTGGATCAGTTAGTCAGCCGCTGGGCGCGCACACGCGGGCCGTTTGTGGCGCGCGATGTGCAGGAGGCCTTTGGCCTGTCGGCCGCGGTGGCGCACTCGACGCTGAATGGGCTGGATTCCATCCTGGCGGGGCATTACCGCCAGGGGATAGAGGAGCAGGAGTACTGCGCGGCGGAGGTGCTCAAGGTCATCCGCTCGCGCTCGCTGGCGGCAGCCCGGGCGGCCACGCAGCCGGTTTCGCCCGCGGCCTTTGGGCGCTTTCTCCCGGACTGGCAGCAGGTGGCGGCGGTGGGCCGGCGCCCGGTGCTGCGCGGGGTGGATGGCGTCTTCGCCGTCGTTGAGCAGCTGGCCGGGGTGCGCCTGCCGGCCTCGGCCTGGGAGAGCCTCATCTTGCCTGCGCGTGTAGGGGATTATTCACCGACGATGCTCGATGAGCTCACCGCCAGCGGCGAGGTTCTCATCGTGGGCGCGGGCAAGGCTGGCTCGAACGACCCCTGGATCATGCTGCTACCGGCGGACTATGCCGCACAGCTCGCCCCGCAGATCTCTGCGGAGGAGGCTGGCGTGTCCATGCTGCAAACCCAGCTGCTGGAGGCCTTGCAAGGCGGTGGCAGCTACCTTATCTCCGATATTCAACCGCAGCTGAGCGGTACGCCCGAGGAGGTTCACGAGGCCCTCTGGGGACTGGTGGAGGCAGGTCTGGTCAGCCCCGATTCCTTCGCTCCTATCCGGGCCCACCTTGCCGCAGGCGGTCCCGCCGGGCGTGCGGCGCATCGCGCGCGGCGCAGACCATCGCGCTCGCGACTGCGCATGGGGCGCACTTCCTTTGCGCAATCGCTCAATGTGTCTGGTGCGCAGGCCGCACCAGACGTGGTGGGGCGGTGGTCGCTGTCCGTGCCCGCCGCCACGGATGCGACGTCGCGCTCCATCGCGCACGGCGAGGCCTGGTTGGACCGCTACGGCGTGCTCACCCGCGGATCCGTGGTGGCCGAGGACGTCCTGGGTGGCTTCGCCCTGGCTTATAAAGTGCTCTCCGGCTTCGAGGAATCCGGCAAGGCCATGCGCGGCTATGTCATTGAAGGCTTGGGGGCCGCGCAGTTCTCCACGCCTGCGGTCATTGATCGCCTGCGCGGCGTGGATGATTCCCCCGATGTTACGGGCTGGCCCTCCGGCACCCGCGAGCCGCAGGCCTATGTCCTTGCCGCGACCGACCCGGCCAACCCCTATGGTGCGGCGCTGTCGTGGCCCACTACGGATGCCGGCGAATCCGCGGCCCGGCCGACCCGCGCCGCGGGTGCCTTGGTGGTGCTCATGGATGGCTTGCCGGTGGCGCACCTGACCCGCGGCGGGAAGACACTGACCACGTTCTTCAACGCCCTTCCTGAGGGAATCGAGCGCACCGAGGTACTAGCCGCAGTGCTTGCAGGACTCAACGAGCTGGTTGCCGCCGGGCACTTGAGCAAGGTGGTTATTGAGAAGGCGAACGGTCGGCCTATCTTCGAGTCGAAGCTCGGCGGCGAACTGCGTGCACTGGGTGCGGCACTAACCCCGAAGGGCGTGCGGATTACTGGCTCTGCCCACACCGCCTCTTCCGGCCGTGCAGGACAGCACGGCCAATCTGGAGAAGCCGCGCGCTCCGCCGAGCCTTACCGTCCCGCACGTCGCGGTGGGCGCCGTGCCGTCGAGGCGATGGAGGAGCTCACCTTCGATGATCCGGAGGATTCCACTGAGTCTGGTGGTTCATCGACTGCACCGGGCAGCCCAGGTGGTTTCCGCCCGCGCCGCCGACGCCGCTGAATGATATTCACCTTCATTTAGCCCACGGGCTTTTCATGGGTCTAACCTCAAAAGCTGATAGCCCAATAGAAAAGGAGTCTTGTTTTCATGCGGCTGAAGCGCCAACTGCCCAACGTGTCCGAGCTCAAGAACCTCATGCGGTTCGAAGCACCCAACCTCGACCGCCGGGCAGCACGCCTGGCAGAGGCCGCTGATGTGTGGGATCTGCGCAAGATTGCCAAGCGCCACACCCCGAAGGCGGCCTTTGACTACGTCGATGGCGCCGCCCGCGATGAGGTCAGCTACCGCGAATCCCGCGATTTCTTTCGCGACGTTCGCCTCATGCCCAACGTGCTCAACGGCGCACACGACATCTCTTTAAACACCGAGATCGCCGACGAGCCGGCAGCATTGCCCTTCGGCATCGCGCCGACCGGCTTTACCCGCTTCATGCATGCCGAAGGCGAGGATGCCGGTTCCCAAGCCGCCCGCGACGCAGGCATCCCGTTTACGCTCTCCACGATGGGCACGCGCTCGGTCGAGGAGGTCGCGGCGTCGCAAGGCGCTAGCGGTCGCCGCTGGTTCCAGCTTTACCTGTGGAAGGACCACTCTGCCTGCCAAGAACTCATCGAGCGTGCTGCCGCCAACGGTTATGACACCCTCGTGGTCACCGTGGATACGCCCGTGGCCGGCCAGCGTCTGCGCGATACCCGCAACGGCATGCGCATCCCGCCGCGCCTGACCGCCGGCACCGTCTTCGACGCCGCGTGGCGCCCCGAGTGGTGGTTCAACTTCCTCACCACAGACCCGGTCACCTTCGCGTCGTTGACCTCGACCACCGGCACCCTGGGCGAGCTGGTCAACACCATGTTTGACCCAGGCCTCAACTTCGAGGACCTCGCGTGGATTCGCAAGCAGTGGAAGGGCACGCTCTTCGTCAAGGGAATCGTCAACCCCGAAGACGCACGCAAGGTCATCGACCTTGGCGCCGACGGCATCGTGGTCTCCTCCCACGGCGGGCGCCAGCTCGACCGCGTGGTCAACACCCTCCAGGCCCTTGAGGCCGTGCGCGCAGAGGTGGGCCCGGACGTGGAGATAATCTACGACTCCGGCATCATGTCCGGCGTCGACATCGCCATTGCGCTGGCTCTGGGGGCGGACTTCGTCCTTATCGGCCGCGCCTACCTCTACGGGCTGATGGCCGGCGGCAAGGAAGGCGTGGACCGCGTCATTGAGCTGTTGGCAGAGGAGTTCAAGAACACCCTCCAGCTGCTCGGTGTGAAGAGGATCGAAGACCTGTCTCGCCAGCATGTGGTCACCCCGTGGGAGCCGGGCGCGCTGGCATTCGGTGCGGGAAAGGATGCGCCGGTAGAGTAGGCACCCGTTTGGTGAGGAGGTTCTGCTGTGCCTGAGGGTGATTCCGTTCTGCAGCTGTCGCACCGGCTGCAGTTCATGGAAGGCCGGCGCGTGACCTCCTCCTCCCTGCGCGTGCCGCGCTATGCCACCGTGCGTTTCGACGGGCTGGTGTGCGAGGAGGTCTGGCCCTATGGCAAGCACCTCTTCATGGATTTCGGCGGCGAGCTCATCCTGTATACCCACCTCAAGATGGAAGGCACGTGGGCCATCCACTATGCCGGGGACCGCTGGCGCAAGCCCGGGCACAGCGCACGCGTGGTGCTGCAGATGGAGAACACCCCGCGCGATATTGAGTTGGTAGGGCATTGGCTAGGGCTGGTCGAGGTCTTTCCAGCCCGCGAGTTTGAACAGCGCATGGCGCACCTAGGCCCCGACATCCTCGCGCCAGAATGGGAAGAAGGCGGATTCGAGGAGGCCGTTCGCCGCATCGAGTTGCGCCCCGAGCGCAGCATCGGCGCGGCCCTCCTGGACCAGCGCAACGTGGCAGGCTTGGGCAACGAATACCGCGCCGAGGTCTGCTTCCTGGCCGGCGTTCATCCAGCAACACCTGTAGCGCTTGTCGACGTCCCCCAGATCCTCACCATCTCCCGCCGCCTCATCTGGGCCAACCGCGACTCCCCGGTACGTGTGACCACCGGCGTGAAAAGGGCAGGGGAGACCACCTATGTCTTCGGGCGCAACCGTCAGCGCTGCCGACGCTGCGGCACGCTGATTGAGAAGTCCACGCTGGGTGGTGTGGATGCCGGCGGTGACGAAGGGGAGTTAGAGCGCGTCATCTGGTGGTGCCCGCACTGTCAGCCGCGTCGCTAGGCTGGGATGCATGAAGATCATTTTGAACATCATCTGGTTGGCAACTGGTGGCCTTGTCCTCGCACTGGGCTACTTTCTCTTAGGCATCCTGGCCTGCATCCCCGTCGTGACGATTCCTGCCGGTGTGGCCTCGATGCGTATGGCGAATTTCGCGCTGTGGCCCTTTGGGCGCTCCGTCATTCAACCGGTCAAAGGTACCGGTGGCATGTCTCGGTTCTCTAACGTTGTCTGGTTCCTTGTCGCTGGCCTGTGGTTGGCTATCGGCCACGTCACCACTGCAGCGGCGCAGGCCGTGACCATCGTGGGCATCCCGGTGGCTCTGGCCAACCTGAAGATGATCCCGGTGACCTGCTTCCCGTTCGGCCGCAAGATCGTGGACTCTGACCACATCCCCTTTGGCTGGGAATCGATGATCAAGCTCTAACGAGTATCTCTCCGGTTGCGGGGTTGCCTGGGGTACTTTAGGGTTCTGAGTCATGGGGGATTTAGAGACCTATTTCTCCTACCGCAACTCGGGGATTACTTTAGTGGGGCAAGCGGTAGGAGGAGAGAAACATTTACGCGCACTCGGCGCTTCATCAGCTGACGCCGCCGAACTGGCGCGCTTAAACTACATCTACTTCGGCGCCACCAAGTTCACGGGTAAGCAACGCACGGCCCGCAGCCGAGCTTTAGAACAAGGCCATGACCTGGCCACGCTGAGCCTCATCGAGGCCTACACGAAGAAGCTGAAGAATCAGCTGCATGCGTGGAACCTACGGGTCAAGCTTGCCGGCACACCGGCACCGAACATCCCAGCCGTGGCGGCCAAGCGCTTAAAGGAACTCAAGCCTAAACGTATCCCCACGCCCGGGGTACGCATGACCTACCGCGCTGACGGGCCGCACTCGCTCACCATTACTGATGACCCCATGACAGTCACCGAAATGCGTGGAGTGTTGGAATCCATCAATCAGGACAACCTGCTTGACGCTTCCAGGCACGTTTTCTTCAACAAATCTCACGGCGGTACCAAACCTGCTGTTCTCACCAGCGTGGTCGTCACCTTGGACAAGCTCGACAAAATTGTTAGCGGCGATGGTGATGACATCGTGCTTGAGCTAACTAATGGCGGCCGGATGACCGGCGCGGAGTTTCTGAACTACAAGTTCGCCGAGATCGGCTACGTAACCCTCATCCACCCCACGATCGGGCCGGTGTGGCTGCACCGGATGAAGCGTTTAGCCGGGTTTGAGCAGCGCATGATGGCCAGCGCCGAGCATCCCACCTGTGCCAGGAAGGGATGTAATAAACCTGCTGATTATGCCCAGGTGCATCACCTAGTGCCGTGGAAAGCAGGAGGTACCACCGATCCACCGAATCTGACAATGTTGTGTGCCTATCACAACGGCGTCAATGATGACGACCCAGAGAAACCAACAGGTGCTGGCTACGTGTTTAGGATTCGCGGCGGTGTGGACTACATCCCGCCCTGGGGAGAACCAATCACCGCTCAAGTGGCATATCAAGCCGCACAACGCGGACTCGGACCGCCCGGCGGGTAAACCGCCACGCGGGCGAGCCCACAGGGGCCGCCCGACAGGTCAATCGTCACGCGGGCGCCCACAGGGCCTCCGCGGCGTTGGCGATCCCACATGTCGATTGCGCGTTAAAAACGCGTGAACCCCCGACCGTTCGGCCGGGGGACGTCGCCAAGCAGTGCTTAGCGGTGCTTGCGGTACCAACCGATCAGAGCATCGGTGGAACCATCGCCGGATGCGGCCTCCTCCTTGCCGGAGACTGCCGGTGCCAGGTCATTAGCCTGCTGCTTGCCCAGCTCCACGCCCCACTGGTCGAAGGAGTTGATGTCCCAAATGATGCCCTGGGTGAACACGATGTGCTCGTAGAGCGCGATCAGCGCGCCGAGGGCCTGCGGGGTGAGTTCCTCCGCCAGAATGGTGGTGGTAGGACGGTTGCCCGGCATCACCTTGTGCGGGACCACGGCTGGGTCCACGCCTTCGGCGGCAATCTCTTCTGCAGTCTTACCAAAAGCCAGAACCTTGGTCTGTGCGAAGAAGTTACCCATGAGCAGGTCATGCATCGAGCCGGTGCCGTCGGCGGTGGGGAAGTCTTCCTTCGGGCGGGCAAAGCCGATGAAGTCCGCCGGGATGAGGCGGGTTCCCTGGTGCATGAGCTGGAAGAAGGCATGCTGGCCATTGGTGCCCGGCTCGCCCCAGTAAATCTCACCGGTGCCGGTGCTGACAACGGTGCCGTCGCGGCGCACGGACTTGCCGTTGGACTCCATAGTCAGCTGCTGCAGGTAGGCCGGGAAGCGTCCGAGGTCCTCGGAGTAAGGCAGCACCGCGTGGGTCTGCGCGCCGAAGAAGTTGGAGTACCAGACGCCGAGCAGGCCCATGAGCACCGGTACGTTCTGCTCCAGAGGTGCGGTGCGGAAGTGCTCGTCCATGGCGTGGAAGCCCTCGAGGAAACGCATGAAGTCCAGTGGGCCGATGGTGCACATGAGCGACAGACCAATAGCGGAATCGACGGAGTAGCGGCCGCCCACCCAGTTCCAGAAGCCAAACATGTTCTGGGGGTCGATGCCGAACTCCGCGACCTTCTCCGCGTTGGTGGAAACGGCAACGAAGTGCTTGGCGACGGCCGACTCATCACCATCAAACTGCTCAATCAGCCAGCGGCGTGCGGCGTGAGCGTTGGCCAGGGTTTCCTGGGTGGTGAAGGTCTTCGAAGCGACAATGAAGAGGGTGGAGCCGGCGTCGAGGCCGTCGAGAGTCGCGGCGAGATCCGCCGGGTCGACGTTAGAAACGAACTCCGCGCTGATACCCGCTACCTCGTAGGAACGCAGCGCCTTGGCAGCCATAGCGGGGCCCAAGTCGGAGCCGCCGATGCCGATGTTGACGACCTTCTTGATGGTGTGGCCCGTATGCCCCAGCCACGCACCGGAGCGTAGCGCAGTGGCGAAGTCACGCATGCGGCCCAGAACCTCGTGGACGTCGGCGGCGACGTCTTGGCCGTCGACGCTCAAGTCCTTCTCCACAGGCAGGCGCAGAGCGGTGTGCAGCACAGCACGGTCCTCGGTGTTGTTGAGGTGCTCGCCGGTGAACATGGCGTCGCGGCGGCTCTCGACGTCCGCGGCGCGGGCAAGATCCACCAAAGCGGTGACGACTTCCTCATCGATGAGGTTCTTCGACAGGTCCACGTGCAGGCCCGCAGCATCGAAAGAAAAGTCTGCGGCGCGGGAAGCGGAGTTAGCAAAAAGCTCACGCAGGTTGAGGTCCTTCTTGCTCTCAAAAAGCGAGGTGAGCGCGGCCCACTGCGGCTGAGCGGTGATGTCCATTGCAAAAGCCTTTCTGGCAGGTAGCAGACATGAAACTTACTGTGTCCACCGTAGTCCAGAAATCTCTTCGGTGCCGAGACAGAAGGCTGCGCTGGGTTGAGCTAGGCGTAAAGCTTGAGGCCGAATTGCTTCATTGTGTTTGCGATCTCCATGGCGCCCGTCTCGGAGCCGGAGTAATCGTAATAGTCGCCAAAGGACACGACTCCTGCTGCATATAGTTTGCCGTCGATGGAGGCGTAGACAGGACCACCGCTATCACCGGTATCGCTGTAGCTGCCGAAGGTGAAAAGCCCTTGAGCACCGAATCGGTCGATGAAAGGGTCGCAGGCAATGCCTGCTGTGGAACCGGCAAAGCACAACGTGGGCTTCTTTCGCGTGATTTCTTCCAGGCTCATCCATCCGGCTAAAGGCGCATTGAGCGCCGGTGAGGTAGATACTTCGGCGTCGGGGTTGGACACTTCGATCAGCGCAATGTCGGCCGAGTTGATGCTATCTGTGTTGGTGTTGCTGGCCTTCATTACCATCTGGCCTATCTCTACCTCGCTGCCGGAGCGATCTTCATAGTAGAAGCTGTCGCCCTTGTCCCCGCAGTGTCCGGCGGTGAGGATAAAGAGGCGCTGCCCATCGCCGGCGAAATGACCGGTAGAGCACCGGCCATCATTCGTGCGGTTATAGATAGCCGCACCCGGCGTCAATACTCCCACGTCCATGTAGTAGTCGGCTTTTAGTGCGTTGTACAAGTTATTGCGGGGCTCAAGCAGCTCTGCATGGGGGATTTCAGTGGAGTTAACCCAGAGCGCATCGCCGTCGAGGACCTCTTCGGAGCCTTGCATTGTTCCGGATGCTCCGGAACCTTGTCTGCGTTCGGAGTCGCTGACGGAGGGATGGTCGAGTGGAGTAGCGGAATTTGAGGTCTCAGGTGAAGAAAAGCTGCCGCAGGCGGTCAAAACTAAGGCAGTGACAGCTGCGGTGAGAACAACAGCGGGGCGAGAGGACACATGCATGCTGAGAGCTTAAAACACCGCTAGTTCAGGTGCGCGTGCGTTGGGGATTAGTCCGAGTTGGTGCTAGATTAGCCGAGCTTGCCGCGCCCCAACCGCAGCAGGGCAGAGGCAATCGCGGGGCCTTCCTCGCCAAGCTCGTCGCGGAACTCATTGAGGATGGCAATTTCGCGGGTGTGTACCAAACGGGTACCGCCCGAGCTCATGCGCGTCTTACCAATCGTGCGGGAAATATCGGTGCGGCGCTTAATAGCGTCGAGGATAACGCGGTCGAGGCGGTTGATCTCCTCGCGGTAGCGTTGGATTTCAGCATCGCTGAGCGGGTCATCCGTGCCCGAGGGCATGCGAATGTCGAGGCCGTTGTCCACGACGTTGGGGTTTTGGTGCTCGGGGTTTAAGCCCGAATCTGCGGTGTCAGGATGTGAAGCGCTCATGAGTGAAGATTGTGCCACCACGCTAAGACAAACGGGAATCGCGTGCCGTGACGTCGGTATTCGTCGATAAGAAGCGGCGTGGACGGCAATGTCCGGTGGTGCTAGTAGGTTGGAGAGCATTATGAACAACACTTCTCCGTTTAGGCCTCGTTCTTCGTCTGATCCTTCCGCCGACACCTCCGCTGGCGGCCTGTTTCCCGCGTCCGGGCACAACGCGGATGCCCCTTTAAGCCAGGGAAATGATCCTCTGCTGGAAGGTTTAAACCCGCAACAGGAGGAGGCCGTGACACATTCGGGCTCGCCGCTGCTTATTGTGGCCGGCGCGGGCTCGGGAAAGACCGCGGTGTTGACCCGTCGCATTGCGTATCTCATGCGCGAGCGTGGGGTAGCGCCGTGGCAGATCCTCGCCATTACCTTTACCAACAAGGCAGCCGCGGAGATGAAGGAGCGCGTCGGCCAGCTTGTCGGCCCCGTGGCTGAGCGGATGTGGGTGTCTACCTTCCACTCCATCTGCGTGCGCATCCTGCGCAACAATGCTCAGCTGGTGCCGGGGTTGAACACGAACTTCACCATTTATGACGGCGATGATGCGCGCCGGCTGCTCACCATGATTGCCAAAGACATGCAGCTGGACCTGAAGAAGTACTCTGCGCGTGTTTTGGCTAACCAGATCTCGAACCGTAAGAATGAGCTCATTTCGCCGGAGCAGGCCCGGGCGGAGGCAGAGCGGACGAAGAATCCTTTTGAGCTCACTGTGGCGAGCGTGTACGAGGAGTATCAGCGCCGCCTGCGCGCCGCGAACGCGGTGGATTTCGACGACCTCATCGGGGAAGTGGTGCGTATCTTTAACCAGCACCCGCAGGTGGTGGAGTTTTATCGCCGCCGCTTTAAGCATGTGCTTATCGACGAATACCAGGACACCAACCACGCGCAGTACGCGCTCGTTTCGGCCTTGGTGGGCAGGGGCGAGCTGCCGCCGGATGCCCCGGAACTGTGTGTGGTGGGTGATTCTGATCAGTCGATCTATGCCTTCCGCGGAGCCACCATCAGGAATATCCAGGAGTTCGAGCGGGACTACCCGCAAGCGCACACGATTCTGCTTGAACAAAACTACCGTTCGACCCAGACCATCCTGAACGCGGCGAATGCGGTGATTGCGAAGAATGAGGGCCGCCGCGAGAAGAATCTGTGGACCGCCCACGGCGAAGGCGACAAGATCGTCGGGTATGTGGCGGATAACGAGCACGACGAGGCGCGGTATATCGCCTCGGAAATTGATTCCCTGGCGGATAAGGGCACGGCGTATTCCGATATTGCGGTGATGTACCGCACCAATAACGCCTCCCGCGCGTTGGAGGATATCTTCGTGCGCTCGGGTATCCCGTACAAGGTGGTTGGCGGCACGCGCTTCTACGAGCGCCGCGAGATCCGGGACATGGTGGCTTACTTGCGCATCATGGATAATCCGGATGACACGGTGAGCTTGCGCCGCATCATCAACGTGCCAAAACGCGCCATCGGTGACAAGGCGCAGGCGCAAATCGCCCTACATGCGGAGAACCTTGGCGTTAGTTTTGGGGCGGCTCTCCGTGATGCGGCCGAAGGAAAGGTCGCAGGCCTTGGCACGCGGGCGGTCAATGCCGTCACCAAATTCAACGAGATGATGGACGGCGTGCGCGCACAGATTCCGGGCATGGTCAATGAGGTGACGGGCCAGCCGGATTTGGGGGAGCTGCTCAATGCGCTTCTGGACGCCACCGGCTACCGCGCGGAGTTGGAAAACTCCAATGACCCGCAGGATGGGGCACGCCTAGACAACCTCAACGAGTTGGTATCGGTGGCCCGCGAGTTCAGCTCTGAAGCCGCCAATGAAATGGCCTTTATGGGCGCGGACGCAGAGGAAGCCCCGGAGCTTTCAGAAGGCGAAGCCGCGCCGGGCTCGCTTCAAGCGTTCCTCGAAAAGGTTTCGCTCGTGGCTGATGCGGACCAGATTCCAGATCATGAGTCCGGGGTAGTGACGTTGATGACCCTGCACACCGCGAAGGGCCTTGAGTTTCCCGTCGTTTTCCTCACCGGTTGGGAGGACGGTCAATTCCCGCACATGCGTTCCCTGGGGGACCCGAAGGAGCTCAGTGAGGAGCGCCGCCTTGCCTACGTGGGCATTACGCGTGCTAGGGAACAGCTCTACCTCACGCGTGCGATTCTCCGCTCGTCTTGGGGCAACCCGGTGACGAACCCGGCCAGCCGCTTCCTCGCCGAGGTCCCTGAGGACCTCATCGACTGGCGCCGTGAAGAACCGGACAGCTCGCTGTCCAGTGCGTGGGGCGGAGATGATTCCTACCAATACGGGCGAACCTTCGGCTCAGATAGCGGGTTCTTCCGTTCCCGTGGCGGCGGCTATGGCTCGCGGAGCGCTGCGTCTTCCCCTTCGCAGCGCTCGCGCAAGCCAGCTTCGGCGACATCAATGCCGAAGAATAACCATCTCAATTTAGTTGTGGGGGACCGTGTCAACCACGCAAAATACGGGCTAGGCACGGTCATCGAAGCCTCCGGTACCGGCGCGCGGGCGACAGTCACCGTGGACTTCGGCTCAGCAGGCAAGGTCCGCCTCATGCTCATCGGTGGTGTGCCGATGGAAAAGCTCTAAGGCTTTAGATGTGGATGCCGCGCTCGCTGAACCACTCCACCGGGTCAACGGCTGCGCCGCCGCCCGGGTGAACCTCGAAGTGCAGGTGCGGGCCGGTGGAGTGGCCCTCGTTGCCGATGACGGAGATTTGGTCGCCGGCCTCGACGCGGTCGCCGACGTCGACCAGCAGCTGGTCGCTGGGCATGTGGCCGTAGACGGTGATGGTGCCGTCGTCGTGCTGGATGCGGATCCAGTTGCCGAAGCCCTGGGCTGCGCCGGAGGAGATGACCTCTCCATCCATGACGGCGTAGATGGGCGTACCGATTGGGTTCGCCACGTCGATGCCATTGTGGAAGGAACCCCAACGCGGTCCGAAGCCGGAGGTGAAGGTTCCGGAGGTCGGAAAGACCACGGTGTTACCGTTTGCGTCCTGGCTGCGGGTAGGG
Organism: Corynebacterium sp. HMSC072A02; assembly: GCF_001810085.1. NCBI lineage: Bacteria > Bacillati > Actinomycetota > Actinomycetes > Mycobacteriales > Corynebacteriaceae > Corynebacterium > Corynebacterium sp. HMSC072A02. Next base: position 57,174 of record NZ_KV799849.1, read on the forward strand.
GTGAGGCCGGAGTGATCGCCTTGCGGCGCGAAGGCTTCAGCGAGTCCGGGAATGCTGGAGGGGTCGAGGACGATATCGAGGCCGTCCTGCGTGGAGTTGATCTCTGGAGTGGATGCCCCGTTGAGGGCCCCGGCCGTCGAAACGAGCAGCCCGGAGAATGCTTTGAAGAGGTCGGCCTTGGAGTCTTCCTTGACTTCGACGTCGTCGGCAGTCGGGCCCTGGCTGGACCCGTCGGAGACATCCACGCTTGCTGCCGGTTCGGCAGCGAACGCTGGGGCCGTCACGGTGGCGGTGGTGACCGCCATGGCGGCGAGTGCGCTGAGCGTGCGCTTCATTACTTCACGTCCTTAAGTCCTGCGGTGGCTCGCTTCCGCCGTCGTAGCCGGCGGAAAGCCTGTGAGCGATAGGATGCGGCCATATCAGCCGCGTTGTGCCTCGAAGTCTGCGACACGCCGGTGCGGTTTCGGCCGTGTGCTGAGCTTCCGTGGCAACGAGATACAAACTATCCCGTGCTATCACCCTGCGCAATGCGCAAAAATGCAGGTAAATACAGGAATTGTTCGAAAAACTATCGAACAGCCCAGCGTGTTACGTGTGTGAAAGAAGTGAAAATTGTTACAGGGGTAAAGTGAAGGTTTAAAGAATGGGGGTAGGGGTTGGGGGTGTGAAAAGAGTTGTTCCCCGGCCGAAGGCTCGGTCGGGGAACGGTGGGCCACGAAGGCTAGGTCAACGAACGCGACTCGCTGCGATCCCGTGCGGTGAGCGGGGCTGTCTTATCGCTGCGATTGACCGCGGCCGCTATAGCGGCGGCTATGAGCGGCACAACAAGCACGGCGAGGAACTGCCACCAATCCGGGGTGAAGTAGTCCTGCGGGCGCAGGCCATGTGGGGGTTCAGAGAAGGTGAAGGCGGACCTATCAGTGAAGAGGAACGTGCCAAGGTGTCCCGCGATCACTCCGAAGAGCATGCTTGCGGTGGCCACTATCCAGGTTTGCCACGCGGCTACCTTGGACATCAGCGAGGGGTGCGCGCCAATCGACTGCAGCACGGTGCTTTCATGGCGCATGGTGTTAGCCGCATTGGCGATGATGAGCGCGAGCACGATGAGGCAGATGATTCCCATTCCTAGGCCGAGGTAGTAGCGGAAGCTCTCGGGGGAGGAGACACCGAACTCCAGTGAGTATCGCGACTGCGAAGCGCTCGCTGTTAGGTCTCGCAGCTCCTCTCGCTCTGCTTCGCTCGGCGCCTCATCCAACGCCAGGGCCTGGCCTACGTAGAAGGGCTTCATGTTCAGCTTTTGAGCGGCCTGTTGGCTAATCAGGACCACGTCACGATCCACGGTAGGCAAGGCCTCAACAACCGGCAGATCGGCGTTGCGGGTTCCGCTTGGCTCTTGACTGTCGACGCGGTTATACGTCTTTATGGTTACCGTGCCGTGTGTCTTGTCCCCGACGTGGCTGCTGTGGGGGAGCACGATGCCGCCGGCCTCCAATGTTTGTGCCGCCGCACGTCGATCCTCTTCCGAGTCGAACTGCCACAGCTCGAGCTGCGAGGAATCAGCTTGGATCATCCTGCTTTGATAGATCAACGGGCTATAAGGGAAGGTCGTCATCAATTCGTGCGCGCACTCTTGACGGGCCTCTTCGGACTCATCGGTGCGCCGCCCTTGGTTGTCCACGAAGACTGCCCTCTCAACCGGTTTTCTGAGATCGACCTGTTCGCACTGGTAGTCAAATTCGGTGCTGAGCTCATAGAATTCACTATCGTCAGGAAGGCTAAAAGACGTGGTCCACGAGGGGAAAGCATAGAAGGAGTGCGTGCGAGCACCGGTAGCCTGCTGGATGGCCTCCGTGGCCGCTCGCTCCTCTGGCGTAGAAGTCTGCGTAGGTTGGTCAAACGTCGTCTCCTCAATCAGCGCTGTGGTCTCCGGCATAACAAGCGCTTCTTCGGCTACGCTCTTTGCGCTATCGGTCATGATGCCCACACCAAACAGGGAGGCTGTGAAGGAGACCGATACGAGAGCGATGGACGTCGGCAAGGCATGCATGCTGCGCCGGGTCAGGCCACGCCCGGCAAGGCGCAACGCGAGTGGACCGCGGCGAGACAGCTGGGAACACAGGAAAACCAATGCTGGAGCGGAGGCGGCAACGGAAATGACTCCGAAGAGAGCGATGATCGTGGGAATGCCCGTGCCCCACGAACTAAAGCTGAACAACACGAGCAGAAGCAGGAATACCGGGCCTATGGCCATCCACTTCCTAAAGCGCAGTAGGCGGTCGGGTGCGGCGCCCTGGATAGCAGTGGATAAGGCTCCGCGCTGCGCCAACCATGCAGGCACAATCGAGACGATGACGCAGCCGGCTACTGCCACCAGCCATGCAAGGGTTATGGCCAGGAGGGGTGGGTGGGCTGCAAAGTCCGGGTAGCGGGCCGTCCACCACATCCACGAAGCCGACAGGCCAACAACCACGCCGATAGTTGCGCCGATGAGGCCCATCAGCAGGCCATAGGCCATCACGGCAAACATGATGTGGCGCGGCAGCGCGCCCTGGCTCGACATCAACGCGTACAGGCGGGTATTGCGGCCGGTAGCCAACGTGAAGACGGGCGCGAGAAGGAAAAGGATGAGCAATCCGGCGATGGCGTAGAGGCCGAAGAAGAAGAGCACGAAAAGAATGCTGCCCATGATGCCGCCGAAGGAATCTGGCGCCTGATCGCTTTTATGCGTTTCCCGCAGCTCCGGTGCTGAGATTTCGAGTCCGGCCTCGTGGGCACGTTCTGCGACGTCCTTGGTTAGCGGTGCATCTCCCACGATGAGCCAATTGGTGCGAGACGTGTCAGCGGGGTCGATGGAGGCGTCGTCGAGGGTGGGGGAGGTGACAAAGTCATAGTGCTCGGGCGCAATGGCGGCAACGGTGGCTTGGTGCTCACCCTTGAAAGCACTGTTGCGCACGGTAATGACATCACCAACGGAGGCGTCGATCTTGTGTGCTGAGGTTCGCGAAAGTACTGCCTGATTGGGGCCAAGGTCAAACTTGTCGACGGCCTCCCGTGCTAACTCCGGCGGATTCTCCGCGTCGAATTGGCTTAGCCATGAGCTGGTTGATTTGCCGGCATGGATGAGCGAGGTGTTGTCAAAGGTTGTGACCGGGCTGACGCTGAGGCCTTCTGGCAGCACCTGGGCGGCTAGACGGGGAACGTCTTCGTTGGCAATGTCCTGACGCTCGTTGCTCACCTGAAGGGACCGGTCAGGCGAGCTCAAAGCTGCGGAGAGCCGTCCGGAGGAATTATCAAAGAGCGCAATTCCGATGACTAGGGCCACCGGCAGGGCAATGAGCATCACGGCGGCCAGAGTGCGCCATGGATGAAGCTTGAGATCGCGCCTCGTCGGGCGGGTAGCGGCATTAATGCCGGACATATTAGCGCACCTCCTCACCGGTCAGGCGCCCGTCGCGAACCATAACGACGCGGTCGGCCCAGCCCGCGAAACGTGGCTCGTGGGTGACCAGAATGCCGGAAGCGCCGGCGTCGATACGCGCGCGTAGAACCTTCATGATCTCCTCGCCCGTCGAGGTATCGAGGGCACCGGTGGGCTCATCCGCGAGCAGAACTTTGCGCGGTCCAATGAGCGCGCGGGCAATCGCCACGCGCTGGGCCTGACCACCGGAGATTTCCTCGGGGAAGCGGTCAATGGTGCCGTCGAGGCCGACCTCGCTGAGCGCTTCCTCTGCTGCCTCACGGCACTGCGCAGGTGATAGGCCATCGAGTTCAAGGGGAAGGGAAACGTTTTCACCAACGGTCAGGGAAGAGACCAAGTTGAAGTGCTGAAACACGAGGCCCAAGTGGCGGCGTCGGGCAATTGCGGCCTTGGCTTTGGAGAGCTGGGAGGCATCGGCGCCGTCGAGAAGCACGCGTCCCGATGTCGGCGGTTGCAACAGTCCTGCGACGTTGAGCAGGGTGGATTTGCCGGAGCCGGAGGGGCCCATGACGGCTACCAACTCGCCCGGTTGTAGCTGCAGGTTGACGGAATCCAGCGCGGTGACCTGGCGAGCGCCGCTGCCGAAGATACAGGTGATGTTTTCGAGTTCGAGCGGGAAAGGAATGTGCTGGGTGGTGGGCACGGAGTCGGGGGTCATCGCGGTTCCTCCTCGGCGGCGGTGGGGGTGGTCGGGTTGGTCAGAGATTCCACGCGGTCGAGCCAACGTGAGAGAGATTCCAAGTCGAAGATTTGGCGCTCCACGGCCAAGCGCTGGGCGCTGCGCTCCGCAGGCAATTCCGAGGCTCGGCGGTTGAGTTCGCGGAGCTGGCGAACGGTGGCGAAACGCTGGGCGTCAAGGACGGCGATAACGTCGACGTCGGAGCGCCGAGCGGCAAGGGACACTTTGAGCACGAGCTCATCGCGTTCGATGGCGTCACTGTGCAAGGTGGACTTCCACCATTGCGAGAGCTCTGCGCGCCCGTCAGGGGTGATGGCGTAGCTGGTGGCGCGGCGCCCGGTGGGGCCGGTGAGCTCGCCGTCGGTGGCGATGAGCCCATCGCGCTCTAAGCGGCTTAGGGTTTGGGCTACTTGGCCCATGTTGAGCGGCCAGAGGTTGTCGAAGGTCTCCGCAAAGCGGGTCTTGATGTGGCTGGCTGTGGAAGGTTGATCACTGAGCAGCGCAAGAACGGAGTGTTTGACGGACATGGTCACCTCCTGCGCGGAGGACAAGGGGAGGATTAGTTAGGTGCATACCCGGTAAGTTACCGGGTAACTATCGGCTTGGCAAGAGGTTCCGGAACGGAGAGTGGTGTTTACCCCCGCCCGGTGTCCCGCGAGGTGGCGCGCGACCCTACGCGCCTGACCATCGGTGAGTGGGGTGAAATACGCAAAAGACGGCATAGAGCAGATTCGCTCTATGCCGCCTACGTGGTGTTGGAAGGTTTGGTCGCGTGAGTTTTAAGCGACGTCGATGCCGCGCTCTGCGAGCCACGGAACCGGGTCCACGGCACCTTCACCGGTGGGGTGAATTTCGAAGTGCAGGTGGGAGCCGGTGGAGAAGCCGAGAGAACCCATGCCGGCGATCTTCTGGCCAGCGTGGACGCGCTCGCCAACAGCGACGTCAAGGGTCTGCATGTGGCCGTAAACGCTCATGGAGCCGTCATCGTGCTTGATGCGGATCCACTGGCCGTAGCCGGAAGCCGGGCCGGAATCGATGACGGTTCCATCCATAACGGAAAGGATCGGGGTGCCCACGGCATTAGCGATGTCGATGCCGGAGTGGAAGGAGCCCCAGCGGGGGCCGAAGCCCGAGGTAAAGGTACCTTCTGCCGGGCGGGCTACGGAAGGCGCGCGGTTTGCCTCATCGGCGGCGGCGCGGGCATCAGCGGCCTGAATGGCCTTGTCCAGCTGCGTGGACAGGTCAGCGACCGGCTTGGTTTCTGCGATGGAGAGGATCTGCGGTGCTGCGTCCTCAACGGCGGCCTGTGCGTCCTTGAGCGGATCGGTGTCTGCCTGCAAGGTGTAATCGATGGACTGCGCCTTGGTCTCGCCGGTGCCGGCGGATTGAATGGTGCCTGCTGCCGCACCGCCAACGCCTGCGGTAGACACGGCACCAGCCGCGATGGTCATAACCGCCAGACGCCCCTTCGCGGTCTGCGAGGTGGTGATTTTGCGGTGGCGACCTGCGCTTCGCTGAGTCTTGCTTCGCATGAACTCTTCTTCCGTCTTAATTCACTATCGTCCAACCAAAAGAATCGTTACGTCTAAATCTGGTTGGTTATCCGATTGTGACCTTCCTGTTACCAACGAGATGTAACAGTAGCGTCTCGACGGGTGCAGAGCAACCCGGATTGCAGTTTTTCTTCTGGATATACCGAAAGATTTCAACGTCATGATACGGCAGCAATTTACTGTGAATAAAGTAAACCTATGGTCAGCGTGGCGGGGTGGTCGGTGAAAGGGGCAGGGAAAGAACTCTCGCAGTGCTGTCGTTTCGGGGTGTGTCGGATCAATTGGATCGGATATCGACGTGCCACCCCCGGTGGGGGAGGCGCGCGTGGCAAAGTGGACGCCGATGAATAAGAACACGAGTCCCCAGTCCAGGACGTCAGCTCGCCCCCGCGCGCATGTGCGTGGTCGCGGTGATAGCGCCGAGCACTCTGAGCGAGGCTACCGGCGAGATCGCCGGGCTCCTGCAGAGCGCATCAAGGGAATTGAATCGGATAAGGCTCGCGCTCGTCGCGCGCAGGCCCCGACGACGCTGCGCGGGCGTATTCGCCGCATGCTTATCGTCGTCGGTGTCCCGCACCTCGTCGTGGTTCTGGGCATCTTCGTGGTCGCTATCGCCGCGCTCCTTCTTACCAGCTCTCCCTTTGCGTGGCTGAACACCATCGTGGGGGAGGCGTGGATGGTGTTTAATCTGGCTCCAATCCGGGCTGGCGGGATTGATATCGGTGTCCTACCTGTTCTTCCGGCCGCGTTCTTGGCCTGGTTAGTAGGCCGCCGCGTTCGAGCGGCGGTTAAGGACAAGGTGAGTATTAATGACTTGCTTGTCCTGAGCTGTTGTGTGCTGGCGGTGCCGGTGGTTCTGACCATTATCGCGTGGCTGATGCTCTGGGATGCCGGAAAGGTTTATGACGTCTCTCCTCCGGAGTTGTATCGCATTGTGCCCCGCATGCTCCTTCTGCATGCTGCTGCTCTCATCGGAGGCATGGGCCCGCGCTTGTGGAAGGCCTTAGCTAAGCGCAGCGGGGTTCCCCGCGTATTTGTCGACGCCGCTCAAATCGGCCTGAGCTACCTTGGCTACCTTGGCGCCGCAGGGCTGGTTCTCGTTGTGATTATGTGGGGGTGTGGCTGGTCGCGCCAGGCTGAGATGCTCGCTAGCTATCCGGTTCTGACAGCGATGGGGACCGTGGGGCTTTTCCTGCTAAGTATTCTGTATCTCCCGAATGCCGCTGTTGCTGCGGGGGCGGTGCTGAGCGGTTCGGAGCTGCACATTGGGGAAGGCACCAGCGTGAGTCTGTTCAGCGGCCACGTAGTTCCACTCCCGCCGCTGCCGTTGGCCGCAGCTGTTCCTCCTTCAATCAGCTCGTGGTTCGCGGTTTTCTTGGTTGTTCCAGTACTCGCTGCGGTGGCGGCGTTTTATCGTCGCCGAGCGCTGGTGTCTTTCCAAGTAGCGCTTGTTGCAACCATCACTGTTGCCGTGTCCTCTCTCGTGGCTTACTACGCCGTGTCCGGTGCGCTAGGCGTGTACGGCTACACCGGGCCCGAACTCTGGACTGCGGTGGGCTTGAGCTCCCTGTGGTGCCTCGTCGTGGGGTGTGCATTTGCGACGTCTCAGGCGGTGTCCGCATGGCGCGCTCGCCGCGCTACCGTCCCGGCTGCTGAGGCAGAAGCCCCCGCGGCCGCCGAGGAGGCAACGACAGACTCCACCGACACTGCTCAGCCGGAGCAGGATTCTGCAGTGCTTGGCGACGCCACCGCTGCCGAAGCGGAAGAAGCAGAGACTGACGCGGAGGAATCCAACCCCGACGAAGAAAGCGAAGCCGAGGCCGACGCTGAGGACGAAATAGAGGACGAGCAAGAGGGCCAGACTAAGGAGCAAGCTGAGGCACCAGTTGAGGAACAGGCCGAAAGCCAGACCGAAACCGACGTAATTGACGCAGAAGTCGTGGACGTAGAAAGTGCCGAAACCGATGAGACCGCTGAAGCCACGGGGAAGCTCGACACAGACGCAGAGGAACACCAAGAAGCTGAAGGCCCCACAAAAGAGTAAAAATTCCGCGGTTCACGGCGGTAGCGGCTAGGCTGTAGCGCGTGACTACACCGCATCAGCCCGCTGCTATTGCCCACCTCAACGTTGTTGTTCTGGTTTCCGGAACTGGCTCGCTATTGCAGGCCATCGTCGATGGCCAGGATGAGCATTACAGCGTCGTGAAAGTCATCGCGGACGTGCCTTGCCAGGGCATTGAGCGCGCGAGGGCGGCGGGAATTGCCACCGAAGTCGTAGAGATGGGCGCTGACCGCGCCGAATGGAACCAACGTCTGGTTGCCGCAGTGGATGCTGCGCAGCCAGACGTTGTTGTTTCTGCAGGCTTTATGAAGATCTTGGGCAAAGATTTCCTGGATCGCTTCGAAGGTCGCACCATTAATACCCATCCAGCGCTCTTGCCTGCTTTCAAAGGCGCGCATGGCGTACGCGATGCGCTGGCTTATGGTGCCAAGGTCACAGGCTCGACCGTCCATTTCGTTGATGCCGGCGTCGATACCGGCTCCATCATTGCCCAGGAAGCCGTCCGGATTCTGGCAGAGGATGATGAGGCCAGCTTGCACGAGCGCATCAAAGTGGTCGAAAGAGAACTTATCGTTAGCGTTCTCCGCGCGGCGCGCGTGGAGGGCGAAGCACTCAGCATTCAGCTCTAATTAATTCATTACCGCAAGGAAGGCTTAAGTCCCCGTACCATGAGCGAAGATCGTAAGAACATCAAGCGCGCGCTGATTAGCGTTTATGATAAGACCGGTCTGGAAGACCTCGCCCGGTCCCTCGATAACGCTGGCGTGGAGATTGTTTCCACCGGTTCCACCGCGAAAAAGATCGCAGACTTGGGCATTGACGTCACGCCCGTCGAGAAGCTCACTGGCTTCCCGGAGTGCCTTGAGGGCCGTGTGAAGACGCTGCACCCGCGCGTGCATGCAGGCATCCTGGCGGATACCCGCAAAGAGGATCACCTCAACCAGCTCCAGGAGCTTGAGGTAGAGCCCTTCCAGCTCGTCGTGGTGAACCTGTATCCCTTCCGTGAGACGGTTGCCTCCGGAGCCGACTTTGATGGCTGCGTGGAGCAGATCGATATCGGCGGCCCGTCCATGGTGCGCGCGGCCGCCAAGAACCACCCTTCCGTTGCTGTGGTTGTAGACCCTGCGCGCTATGGCGAGGTCGCAGACGCCGTGGCCAACGGTGGCTTCACGCTGGACCAGCGCCGCGGCCTAGCCCGCGATGCCTTCCTGCACACCGCTGATTACGACGCCGCGGTGTCCGCATGGTTCGTCGATCAGCTCAGCGAGGGCGAGGAGACCACCCCGCTGCGCTATGGCGAGAACTCGCACCAGTCCGCGACCGTGACCCGCATCGGTGCCAAGGGTCTGGCCAATGCGACGCAGTTCAACGGCAAGGAAATGAGCTACAACAACTACCAGGATGCTGACGCCGCGTGGCGCGCCGCTTGGGACCATGAGCGCCCGTGCGTGGCAATCATCAAGCACGCCAACCCGTGTGGCATCGCGGTGTCTGACGAGTCCATCGCGGCTGCTCACCGCGCGGCCCATGCCTGCGACCCGATGTCCGCATTCGGCGGCGTCATCGCTGTGAACCGCGAGGTCACCGTGGAGATGGCGGAGCAGGTCAAGGAGATCTTCACCGAGGTCATCGTGGCCCCGTCCTACGAGGAGGGCGCCATCGAGGTTCTTAAGGCCAAGAAGAACCTCCGTGTGCTGCAAGCTGAGTACGAGGCTCCGCAGGTGGAGCGCAAGTACATTTCCGGCGGTGTGCTCACCCAAGAGCCGGATACCTACCAGGCGGAGGGCGATAACCCGGCCAACTGGACGCTGGCTGCGGGCGAGGCCCTGAACGAATCCGATCTAGCGCAGCTCGAGTTTGCTTGGCGCGCCGTGCGTGCGGTGAAGTCCAACGCCATCCTGTTGGCTAAGGATAATGCCACCGTGGGCGTGGGCATGGGCCAGGTCAATCGCGTCGACTCCGCCAAGCTCGCGGTTGAGCGCGCCAACACGCTGGCCGACGGCACCAACCGCACCGAAGGTTCCTTCGCTGCATCGGACGCCTTCTTCCCGTTTGCGGATGGTCTCGAGGTTCTCCTCGATGCCGGTGTCAAGGCCGTGGTTCAGCCGGGTGGTTCCATTCGCGATGAAGAAGTCATCGAGGCCGCTAAGAAGGCTGGCGTGACCATGTACCTCACCGGAACCCGCCACTTCTTCCACTAGAGCCTGAACCAAAGCGTTCCAGCAAACTTCAACTGCCCTAGCTGACGAATCTAGCCGCGTAATTCGACGCGGAAGCGCAAGATTTGGCGGCTAGGGCAGTTATGATCTCAGTTTCTTAAGCGCCCGTGATGGTCATAGGCGTGGTCGCAAGCGCGGCCGTCGAGGTTGGCTCGGAGCTTGTACCAGTCTGCTCCGTATTGGATGATTCGCGGCCCCAGATAAACCACGCGCCGACGCCAAGGACGACAGCCAGGATGAGGAGCAAAGCAATCAGCGCCGCGATGGCGCCGCTGAAGCGCCCTGTGCCTTTCGGCGGGGTAGGAGCGGCATAAGAGTTGGGCTGGGGTGGATTTGGGGGTGTTGGCGCGCCACCACTGAACGGCTGCGGGGCGGGGCTAGCGGGGTGCCCACCGAACGGGGGAGTGCTTCCGAATCCGCCGCTCGGACCATTTGTGCCGCCGGGATGGCCCGGGCGGCCAAACCCGGGAGCAGGTGAACCGAAGCCGGAGGAACCGGAGTCGCGTGGAGGGGTGCCCGAAGGACCAGTAGGAAATGACATGGCGGGAGATCAGCAACCTTTCCGTGCACAGGAAGTTAGAGCATCGAGATACCTCTAACAATCTAAACCCTTAAGCACCGTCCGTGGGGACTTCAATGGAAGCTCGTGGGAATACTCCCCAGTGGGGCAGGAAGCGCTGGCAGCACAGCAGAGCACACACTGTGCAAAGCGCGAGTAAAGACGTAAACGCTGCGCAGAGAATTGTGACTGTGCAAAGATAGGACAGATAGAAAACGCCTATTGGCAATTGCAAACGTCACGATCTACGGAGGCTTCGGTGACTGATTCAGATCGCAATCATGGATTCGGCGCGCATCCCCAGCAGGGAAACGGCAGCCAGCCACAGCCTTCTCATCAAGAAACCCACCCGGAAACCGCGGATTTTGAAGCCCCGCCAACACAACAGCGCCCAGTACAGCCCCAGCAATACCCCCAAAACATGGGAAATAATCCGGGCTACTCGCAATCGGGTGAGCACAACTACTCAAATCCTTTTGCTCCCTCCGGATCCCAGGGCCAGTATCCTCAGCAGCAGCAATTCCCCACGCAACAGTTCCCGCCCCAGGCGGCGCCGCAGGACGGATTTGGCCAGTACGATCAGCAGCCGGCTGCCTATGCGAATTCCTATGCACAGGACGATGCCGGAAACCATGGTTCCTCTAATTCCGGAAAGCTTGTGCTCATCGGCGTGCTGATCTTGGCAGTAATCCTCGTTATTGCCGCGTTGGCCTACCTCATTTTCTTTAAACACGCTGACTCAGGATCCCAGGCTGAATCGCCCCAGACCTCTGCCCAACTCACCGAGCAGAATGAGGGGCCACAAGACAGCACTTCAGCTGCGGAGGAGCCTGAAAAGACCTCAGAGGAGGCTACGACGACCTCCAAGGCGCAGAAGCGCCCCGAGCACCCTGACCTGCCCGCGGGCGCTATCCCGGCGAACGACGCCGCGCGTAACAACGAGCCCGGCGGCAACTTCAACAGTGTCTATCGCGGCACTGAGGTGACGACGGAGCCGTTCGCCAACTCCGTGCGCGATGAATACGTCAAACACTACGTCGATACCCACGAGTTTGACGCCACGATTAGGGCCTTTAGCCCGAAGACCAAGCTGTTCTACACCATGGATTGTTCCGATAACGGCGAGTATGTGACCTGCACTGGCGGCAATAACGCGGTTGTATACATCCTCTAATACGTAGGCGATCAACGATGAAACTCAGAACACGCCCAGACCGCACGCATGAACGCCCGCGGCGCCGGCCTGCGGCACTGGCAGCGTTGGTGGGGATCGCGGTGGCGTCGCTTAGCGCCTGCACCATCGGGGACGTCTCTCAGCCGGAACCAAGTGCTCCAGCAAGCAGCCCGCAGCCTTCCCTTCCTGATTCTGGATCCGGCTCGTCCGCAAGTCCTGCCCCTGATTCCATCCGCGACAAGGAACCATCCGTGATTAAGGCCACCGACCTTCAGGAAGCCGTCGACGCCATCGCCGCCGACAACCCGGGAACCGGAATTGCGGTGGCTGGGTCACAGACCGTCGCTGCTGCGGGAATCACCGACCCGCGGCCCGCATGGTCCACGGCGAAAGTCCCCCTGGCCATCGCCGCCGAACGCGCCGGGGTGGCGGATCCGGATGCTGTGTCTAGGGCAATTACTTTTTCCGATAACGCTGCAGCAGATTCTCTCTGGGAAGCTCTCGGCGGGGGAGCGCAGGCTGCACAGGCTACCCAGGAAATCATCGGACCGGCCACCGTCCCCGCCGCACCACCGCGCCCAGGGTTTAGCGCTTTCGGCCAAACGCAGTGGCCGGTGTCCGAGCAAGCGGAATTTGTCGCTGCGCTGGGATGTCAGGAAGGCGCTGATCCTATCCTCGCGGCCATGGGTGACGTTGATCCGGCACAGCAGTATGGCCTTCGCACCCTAGACGGGGCGGTGGTGAAGGGCGGTTGGGGGCCTGCCGAGGACGGTTCCTATGAGGCCCGTCAGATGGGGCTTATCACGCTAGGTGGACACACGGTGGCGGTGGCAATTTATGCCGCAGCACCATCCGGTGATTACGGCGAAGCCCAGCAGATGCTGACGCGACTAGCCCGGCAATTAGAAACCGCTCAGGTGGAGTGGCCGGACGCGGGATGCCAGCAGGGAGCTGTCTAAAAGCCCTAGTGCGGTTCCTAGTGAGGCCAGTAGTCCTCGAATTTTCCGGCCTCCCCGTCGATGTCATAGTCCGTACCCCGGATGTTGAGCACGGAGCCGGTGTCATCCCCGCTGGTGGGATCGAGGATTGTGGCGCTAAAGGAGCTTCCCTCACCGCGCGCCGGACCAAAGGCAGCACCGCTAGACCAGACTCCGCGGTAGAAAAGGGAGTCCTGCTTTTCGCAGACCACAATGTGGGAAACGGGATCGGTACCATGAGCAGCGAAAACCATGTTCTCGCCTTGCTGGCAGCGTGCCTCTGGGTAGTCGGACCATCCGGCCGCGGTGAGTCCTTCGGGGACATCGGCAGCATCAGGATTGAGAGAAGTCTCCGGCGCCTGCTCATCAGCGGCTTCCTCGTCGCCAGCAGCTTCCTCGTCGTCAGCTGTTCCTTCTTCTGCGGCCGTTTCCTCCGGCGCAGCCCCGCCTACGCGGGTGGGTTCCTGCTCCGTTGCGCTGCCGGCTTCGGGGCTTGCCTGGCTGGTGGAACGGACATCATTCCAAATCACGATTCCGGCAATCAGCAGTGCGATAAGGATTGCAATGGCGCAGATGATCGGAACGAGGTTGCGCTGCTCTGACTGGGGCCGTTGAGTCTGGCCCGACGCCGGCGTAGGGGGCTTATGCGCGTAATGGTTAGTGCCAAATCCTGGGGTGCTCATAGGGTCCTTGGAAAACAGTAGAGAACTACAGGTAGCATATCTGGCTCCGCACAACCAGACGGAACTGCGGGGTAGCACCCTCCATTTGGGGGCGATGGGACATGGCAACCTCAAGCCTTGCTATGCATATGGTGCAATGGGGCGGTGACTAATTCCTACTTCGTGCAATGGCTTACCCAGCAAAAGCGGTATACCACCGTGTACCTGCTGGGCGAGGGCGGCATGGGGCAGGTTTTTCATGCAACCGATCCGGACCTGTCCCGTGAGCTCGCGGTTAAAGTGCTGCTGGATGATGTTCGGGATGAGGCCTCTCGAGCCCGTTTCCACAACGAAATGAAGGCTCTCACCAGGATCGGTAGCCACCCGGGGGTGGTTCAGTTCTATTCCAAGGAGTCGACGCCGCGCGGGGATGACGTGATGGTCATGGCGTTCATCGACGGTGGAACCTTAGCGCAGGCGATCCGGGAACGAGCCAACAAGGGGAGGGGATTTACGGTCGCCGAGGTGGCGTACTACCTCAAACCGATTGCCGCGGCGCTGGACTATATGCACCACGAGCTGCACCCCGGGTGGGTGCATCGGGACATCAAGCCCGCCAATATCTTGCTGCGCAAAAACCCGGGCAGCCTGCCGCCGGCTGTGCTGAGTGACTTCGGGATCAGTATCGAAGAAGGCCAGTCGCGCCTGACCAAGGTCGGTCACATCGTGGGTACCGAAAAGTATTTGGCCCCAGAGAATAACGGCCATGCTTATGGTGATGATGACATGTCGGCGCGCGCGGACGATTACTCGCTGGCGCTTATCGCTTTCGAGATGCTCACGCTTCACCACCTCAAGGACACGATGCCGCGCAGCGAGTGGGAAGGACAGCGCCGTATCCCGGATCTGTCCAGCGATGCCTTCGCCGTATTCCTTGCAGAAGACACTGCTCGCGTTGCCTCGGAGGCACAGACCGTGCTGAACAAGGCGCTCAACAGCGTGCCCATGCAGCGCTATGCGCGGGCCCAGGACTTCATCGCCGCGCTTGACGACGTCTCCCGTTCCCGCCCCTCCCAGCCCGCTTCCGGCCCTACTTCCTCTGCCCCGCGTAGCGCCCCAGCCCTGCGCGGCGCCCCAGCCCCGCAGCCTTCGTCGCAACCAGAGCAGCCGCGGAATGAACGAAGCACTGCGCGGACGGGACAGTTTGGCCAACAGGGGCAATCACCCCAGCGTTGGCCGGAGCCCTCCGCCTCCTTTGGGTCCATGGATCGGGCAAGGCCAACTGGCTTCGTCGCTCCCTCTAATCCGATCGCGTCTTCGGGAACCGTGTCACCCTCCACACCAGTTACCCCGGCGATGCCAGGGTCTACGGTGCAACGACGGTCTACTCCTCAACGGGCAACCCGCAAGCCGGCCGCGAAGGATACTTCCAATGCCCTCATCATCACGGTCACCGTCGTGGTCATCATCCTTATTTTCTTAGTGACGTGGGCTATCGTGGCCTAGCGCCAGCTGAGGTGGGGTGTGGCTTAGCACGCCGAAACAAAGTGAATGCCGCTACACTGAAGAGCACTGTTTGAAGGCGCCTCGCCGACATACCCGGCGAAGAGCGCGAGTTGTCCAGCCCTACGGAGGTGTCTATGAGCCAGCAACAACCACGCCCGCCACAGAACGCACCGCGGGGGCCCAGGCTGCGCATCGATGACCTGATCGGCGGCGTGAAGGTTATTTCCCCGGGTGAGGAAGTCATCGTCGGCCGCGCCGGTGACTTCCGGGTGGGTGAGGAGGACCTCAGCCTGCACCGCCAACTCTTCCAGCTGTGGTATGGCGGCCAGGGATGGATGATCTGCAACGTGGGTAGCCATATCCCTCTGCGCATCGAGCTGCGCGGGGTCAAAGGATTTTCGCGCATTGACCTCGGCCCCCGCTCGGTCGCGGCGGTACCCCCAGGGCCATCGAGGGTTACCTTTGAGACGCCAGAATGCCCCTACGAGCTGTATATCGACGTAGAAAACAGCAACTATTCGCGCCGTACCAAGCGCGAGCAGGACGTCGATGAAGAGCGCACACGCACCCGTCACGTGCCCAATGATGAGCAAGAAGAGCTGCTGCGCCAGCTAGCCAGCTACCTCAAGAAACCGGGTTCTACCGACGCCGATATCCCCTCGGTGCGCGACATTGCTGAGGCGCTGGGGTGGACCGAAAAGAAGACGAACCACAAGATGGATCGCCTCGTCGATAACCTCCGCGCTGACGGCGAAAAGGCCTACAAGCCTTATAAGACCTTCTTGGCGCACTACGCCATTCGACACGGCCGCTAGCGGGCCGACCTCTTGCGGTCCGCGGCGGCCGCGGCGGCGGAAGAAATAGAGTCGTTGCGGTTCTTGAGCAGCTCCAGGGTGGTCGCCTCAGCATCGTCGGGAGGGGTGGCGCCGAGGACTGCTAGGGCGGCGTCGGCAAGCATGGCGGACTGCTCCGGCACGCGCTGCGAGGCATCAAACGGTGCGTTGCCATCATTGGGGCGCATTTCAATGACGGAGAGCGCGATGTGGAAGGGGAGCTCGATGCGCGGATCGTCCGCGCCCACAATTCCTGCGGCGGCAGTACGGAAGTGATCCTTGAGGCGGTCGCGCTGCTCGTGATATTCACCGAACTCGGGGGAATTAGCCACCGGCAGCTGATAAAGGCGGCCGACGTTCCACGCCGAGGTCAAAAGCAGGCGAGATTCGGCTGCTACCAGTGACCACAGGCGCTGCGCCGGCGCGGCATCGGAGGCCGCAAGCTCATCCGCGAGCTCCAGCGAGGGCTCGATGGTGGAATTCAGCAGGGTGAGGAAGATATCGGTCTTCGAAGGAAAGTGATAGTACAGCGAAGCCTGACGGATGCCGACGGCATCAGCAATTTGGTGCGTGGAAGTTGTAGCAAAACCCTGGGTGGTAAAAAGCTCGGATGAGGCATCCAGGATTTCTTCGCGCGCGGTGTTACCCCGGCGGCGTGGGCTATTCTTCCGTGGCCTGCCAACGCTACCTGCCATGAGGCGGACTCCCTTCGATAATGTTCATGTAATAACTGACGGCAAATCAGTAATCGTACACTCCGCCGCAAACGGCGATTGCTAAAGCTCAGCTTTCACTACTGCTAACCACATTACCGTGCCGAATCATGATGGATTCAAAGGCAGCGGAGACTGTGCGGCACGCCGATCCATAGGCGGTGCGGTCCAGTGGAGGCAGATCCCCGAGCACGACACTGTGCTGGACGACGCCCTCGTACCACCGTCCCAACTCCAGCGCGATGCCCGTGCCCCAAGCAAGGCTCAAGCCCTCCGCCTCCGCGGTGGTGAGCAACTCACGCTCCACGCCGATGGCGAGACGGTCTTGGGTGGGGCGGGGCGCTGGTGCTGCCCAGCGTGCGATGGCAGAAACGGGCGCCAGCAAAGAAAAACGAATGGACACATCGGCTAAACGATCGGGAAGCCCATCCACGAGCTTGAGCGGTGCTGGGCGCTGTGACACGGCCTCGGCGTAGAGCTCCTCCTCGCCGCCAGACCCTAGTGGGAGGCCAGCATCGGCACGGGTTGATGCGCAATCCTGTACCGCGCCGCAGGTCAAGCCGGCCTCGGTGATGAGCTTCTCGAGCTGCTCGTCAGTGCCTAACCACGTGATGGGTAGTGAGGGGAGGAGGTCGCCGCGGGCAGCGGCGCCGGTGAGGCGAACCGGGCTGGCGAGACCTGGAGAACGGACGATGTCCGTGACCACGCGAGAAAACCACGCAGCGAGTTCCACACCGTCTCCCCGGTGGGCGGTAGCGTTGCGCACCAAATCCTGCGCTTCTTCCAACAAGCCGCGTGCATGGGCGGGGGACTGGCAGTGGGTAGCGAGTTCGCTGAGGTCTGTGAGTGATTCGTGCAGTGGCATAAAGGCTTAAGTTCCCTTTCCATCAGGGGCGTTCTAACCCTTCAATGTAGCACTCGGGGGTGCCAGTTCTGAGTAAGACAGGTGCGGTGCACGATCCCCAAGAGGACAGGCGGAAAACGAAAGCCGCCGCCTACCGTGCCCCTTAAACGGGGAGGTAGGCGGCGGCTTAAAAGCTCTTTTGTCCTGTCCTAGTGAGTCACGAGTACAGCGGCAAAAGTGCGCTGTTGAAACCAGCTAGTGTTTAGCGGGACGTGAACGGCAGGAGAGCCATTTCGCGAGCGTTCTTGACGGCAGTAGCAACCTGGCGCTGCTGCTGCGGGGTCAGACCGGTGACGCGACGGGAGCGGATCTTGCCACGATCGGAGATGAACAGACGCAGGGTCTTGATCTCCTTGTAGTCAACCTTCTCAATGCCCTCGGCCTTGAGCGGGTTCTTCTTCGGGCGACGGGTCTGCTCCATACGGAACTTCTTGTGATTATTACGCTTGACAGCCATTGTATGGGTACCCCTTTACCAGCTGGACTTGCGAACGCCCGGCAGCTCACCACGGTGAGCCATGCCGCGCATACGGACACGGGACAGACCGAACTTGCGGAGGTAACCGCGCGGACGTCCATCGGCGGAGTCGCGGTTACGGACGCGGACGCGAGCGGCGTCGCGCGGCTGACGGTTCAGCTCGAACTGCGCCTCGAGGCGCTCTTCGTCCGGGGTGTTCGGGTTCTTGATGATTGCCTTGAGTTCAGCGCGACGCTCCGCGTAGCGGGCGACGATTTCCTTGCGCTGCTCGTTCTTGGCGATCTTTGACTTCTTAGCCATAAATTATCGCTCCTCGCGGAATTCGACGTGCTTGCGGACGATCGGATCGAACTTCTTCAAGGTGATGCGATCCGGGTTGTTGCGCTTGTTCTTACGGGTCACGTAGGTGTAACCGGTGCCCGCAGTGGACTTCAGTTTGATGATTGGACGAATGTCATTACGTGCCATCTTTAGATCTTCTCCCCACGTGCGCGAATCTTGGCCACGACGGACTCAATGCCGTCACGGTCGATGATCTTCATGCCCTTGGTGGAAACATTCAGGGTGATGGTACGGCCCTCAGAGGGCAGGTAGTACCGACGACGCTGCACGTTGGGGTTCCAACGGCGCGAGGTGCGGCGGTGCGAGTGCGAGACCTGCTTGCCGAATTCCGGCTTGCGGCCCGTTACCTGGCAAATAGCCGACATGGGTCTTCTTTCTCCTAGCCGCCCACATCGAAAGCGACTAACGGAGTGCCTATATCCGCGGTGAGGCGCGGCGCTCTAAAAAGTGAGGTTGAGCAGGAGGCTTAATCCGTTGAACACCAGTTGATGGGGCGTAAAACGATTACTTTGACAACAGCAAGGGGAAATCTTACATGCCGCGGCCTGTAGAACCTAATCACCGCTGTCGTGCAACCCGGCTTTGATACCTATTATCCAAGCGCCATTTCCGTCGAAGGTGCTGGCGGGGTGATTGTTTTCGCTTGCCGTTGCGTTGCTCTGAGGAGTATGAACTGCGGCGATTTCGATTTTGATGCCTGCGGCCTGTAGGATGTTTCAAGTTGTCGGCGCGAGCCGCACGTTTGTAAGTATAGAGACCCAACTCGGGCACGATCCTTTCATGCTCTCACGCGTCACGGAAGGAACCGACCCGTAGTTCAACCCTGAGGGAATCGACATATGAAGAAAGACATCCACCCGGATTACCACCCGGTGGTCTTCAAGGACGCCGGTACCGGCCACTCCTTCCTGACCAAGTCCACCGCTACCTCCGAGCGCACCGTTGAGTGGGAAGACGGCAACGAGTACCCGCTCATCGTCGTCGACGTGACCGCTGAGTCCCACCCGTTCTGGACCGGTGCGCAGCGCGTTATGGATACCGCTGGCCGCGTTGAGAAGTTCAACCAGCGCTTCGGTGCAATGGCTCGCCGCAAGAAGAAGAACGCGTAAGGAGGATAGGAAAAGATGGCAACTCCTAAGTTTAAGAAGTCCCGCGCGAACACCCACTCTCGCCGTTCCCAGTGGAAGGCTGACAATGTCGCCCTCCAGGAAGTCACCATCGACGGTCAGACCGTGCGCATCCCGCGCCGCCTGGTCAAGGCTGCAAAGCTCGGCCTGGTTGACGTCGAGCAGTTCTAAGGCCTCTCAGGTCTTCAGTCTGTGACTGTAGCCCCGAAGATTCACCGCTTTGAGTGAATCTTCGGGGCTTTTGTCGTGTGTATGTAGTGCGCGCTCGCAGCTCTCCATGATTGCTAAGGCGTGGGCCGCCGAGGCGGCCTTGAATTTTTTGGGGAAACCAGCGGCCTAAGGGGGTATAAGGGGGCGAAAGAATGCGGCCTACTTCGTGAAAACGTCCTAGATAGGACATAATTGAGATTATGAAGATTCTTGTCGTGGATGACGAGCAGGCCGTACGTGAATCGCTTCGGCGCTCCCTGAAGTTTAATGGCTACGAGGTTGTGTTGGCCGCCGATGGCGTTCAGGCTGTCGAGATGGTTCACAGTGATAACCCCGAGCTACTGATCCTCGATGTGATGATGCCGAACATGGACGGCCTTGAAGTCTGCCGCACCCTGCGCAGCGAAGGCTGGGACCGCCCCATTCTCGTGCTGACGGCTCGTGATGGCGTGTCCGATCGCGTTGCAGGTCTCGATGCGGGCGCCGACGATTACTTGCCCAAGCCATTCGCTCTGGAGGAGCTTTTGGCTCGCGTGCGTTCTTTGGTTCGGCGTGCCGCTGCGGACTCCATCGGGACGAAGCAGCCGGTTGAGACGCAGCTAAGCTTCGAGGACCTCAAGCTTGATGCAGATACGCGTGAAGTTACTCGCGGCGACCGTCCAATTTCCCTGACCCGCACCGAGTTTGCGCTCTTGCGCTTGTTGATGGAGAACCCCCGCAAGGTGCTCTCCCGCAACACCATCTTGGAAGAAGTGTGGGGCTATGATTTCCCCACCTCCGGAAATGCGCTTGAAGTCTACATTGGCTATCTCCGCAAAAAGACCGAGGAGAATGGTGAGCCGCGTCTTATCCACACCGTGCGCGGTGTTGGCTATGTCATGAGGGAGGCTATCGCGTGATTTTGCGGAGGCCCGCGCCTGATGCGGTGCCTTCTGAAGACCTGGATACCACTGCGTGGTTAGGCCGCTCAGGCCGACGCGGCTGGGTTTCACGGGCGCCGCTTCGGTGGCGCCTTTCTTTGGTTACCGGCGTTGTTGTCGCCTTCTCCGTGGCAGTAATGACGTTTGTGACCTATTGGCTTGTCGCGGCGTCGATGACGGCGAGCGTCGATAAGCAGATTATGCAGCAAGCCGACGTACTCATACAGCAGGCGCAGGATCCGGCCTTTGTGGAGAACATCGACCAGGAAATTTCCTCATTCAAGCTCTATAACCCCTCGACTCGAATCTCAATCTCCCCACCGTCGGCGGCGTTTGCATTTGGTGACGCACTGCCCGTGGGCGGCGATTTTAAGCCCGACGGGGACACTATGGAAAGCTCCATCCGTACTTTGGGCGGGGAGCGCGTGCTGGCTAAGCATGAGGACGGCGGGACCACGGTAGTCCTGGCTAAGGACCTAGGACCGACCGAGGAAATCGTTTCCGCGGTGGGTTCGGCTCTGCTCATCATCGTGGCGTTCGGCGTGCTGCTTTCCGTCTTCGCGGGAATGGTGGTGTCCAAGACCGGTATGGAACCCATCGCGCGCCTCAAGCGCGCGACAGATTATGTGACGCAGACTAATGACTTGCGGCCGATTGCGGTGGAGAGCAATGACGAGATGTCGCAGCTGACGGTGTCCTTCAACCGAATGCTGTCTGCCCTGCAGCATGCGCGCGTGCAGCAATCGCAGTTCGTGGCAGATGCCGGCCACGAGTTGAAGACGCCGCTAACTTCCATGCGCACCAATATCGAGCTCCTCATGATGCTGAATAAATCCGGCGGCGGATTTGGCATCAGCGAGGAAGATCGTCGTGATTTGGAAGACGACGTGATGGCGCAGATGTCGGAGTTGTCGACCCTGATCGGTGATCTCGTGGACTTGGCACGCGAAGATGCCACTGAGAAGGAACCGGAACCGGTCGAGCTGCACGAGGTTCTGGAAAATTCCCTTAATCGTGCCAAGCGCCGGCGCCCTGACGTGGACTTCCGCGTGAGGTTTATTCCGTGGATGTTGGATGGTGACCCATTTGCCTTGGGGCGTGCCACGCTCAATCTCATGGATAACGCCGCGAAGTGGTCGCCGCCGACGGGTACCGTGCGCGTTTCCATGCGGCAAGTGGCAGAGGACAAGGTGCGCCTGCGTGTGGATGACTCGGGCCCCGGTATCGCGCCCGAGGAGCGCGACAAGGTGTTTGAGCGTTTCTACCGTTCGGCCGAAGCTCGTGCAATGCCTGGTTCCGGACTAGGCTTGGCCATCGTGAAATCCGTCGTCGAGCGGCACAATGGAGAGATCACCATTAAGGATTCCGCGGACGGTGGAACACGCATGGAGGTTATCCTGCCGGGGCATCCCACCGAGGGGGATGCCATGGTGGATGGATTGGAAGAAATCCCGAACGAGTTCCAGCCAGAATCCTTCGATGCGCAAGAAGCAGAGGAGACATCTCAGGGGCCAGCCGAGGAGCACTCGGAGAACCCGCACGACCGGGGTCATATCTTTGCGGAGCGGTGGTTTAACCAAAGCTAGTCTTCCAAGTATCGTCCCAGTTCAGGGTGCACAGGAAATGTACAGCTTTTCCTAGCACACTGGCAGAGCAGAGACAGATACACCCCAGCGCGATGGTGCACACTACCTGACATGAATATGAGGAATTCGAACATGGATAATCCCATGGATACCCCGCAGAACTCTGATGGACGGGGACAAGCACAGCAGCAGGGCGGGGCGCCTTCTGCGGGAAGCTCATCAAACGGCTGGAATCAGCCGCGCTCGGACTCGTGGGCACAGGGAAGGCAGCAGCAAGCGCCCTACGGCGCACAGGGCGGGCCGGGAAGCCCGTCGTCGTTTGGTGCTCAGCCTTCTCAGGCGCCAAGCGCGGGACAAGCACCGTATGGCGGCTCAACCTATGGCTTTGGTCAGCAAAGCCAGGTGCGACAGAGCGCAGCACAACCATATGCAGGACAGCGCTTCGGTGCTGCGCCCGAGGGGAATCAGAACGAACGCTTCGCTGGTCAGCAAGGCGCAGGCGCGCAGGTCGTGGAGCAGGGGAGCGAACCGAAGAACAAGCGCAAAGTAGGAATGGGCACCGCGTTGGCGATGATGCTTGTTGAAGCCATTGCAGTTGGCGGCGTCACCGGTGCCGTGGTTGGCAAAGCCGGTGACGATAAATCCTCGACCTCGACGGTCAACGAGGTTCTCGAGCGCCAGCCGGTGGCCAATAGCACCGGTAACGAGCCGGCCGCCGGCTCTGTGGAGGACGTAGCATCGAAGGTTCTGCCGTCGGTGGTGTCGATCTACTCCATGACCCGCTCTGGCGGTGCCGAGGGCTCCGGTTCAATTATCTCCCCAGATGGTTATGTGCTGACCAACCACCACGTCGTTGCTGGCGCGGATCAGGGAGGGAGGCTCGAAGTGACGATGAATGATGGTTCGCGCCATAGCGCTACGTTTGTCGCGTCCGATGCGACGACAGACGTCGGGGTCATCAAAATCGACGACGTCAGCGATCTTCCTTTCCTCCAGTTTGGTGATTCGGACGCGGCCGCAGTGGGGCAGGAGGTAGTTGCCGTTGGCTCCCCGCTGGGGCTCAACGCCACGGTGACGTCCGGAATTGTGTCGGCCAAGAACCGCCCGGTGCGTGCGTCACAGGAAGGTGGGGAGTCCTCGCTTATCGACGCCATCCAGACCGACGCAGCCGTCAACCCCGGTAACTCCGGCGGTCCCCTGGTGGACATGGAGGGCAACATCATTGGCATGAACTCGATGATCGCCTCGCTATCTGGCGGTTCGAATGCCGAAGGCGGCTCCATCGGCCTGGGCTTCGCCATCCCCTCAAATTTTGCTAAGCGGATGGCCGATGAGCTCATCAATAACGGCAAGGTCAAGCATCCCACGTTGGGCGTTAAGGTCCGTGCGCAGAGCGATACCCTTGGCGCGGAAATCGTTGATGTGGAATCTGGCAGCCCGGCTGATAAAGCAGGACTGAAGTCCGGTGATGTGGTCACTCGCGTCAACGACCGGCTCATTGAAAGCTCCGATGCCCTGATTGCGGCAACCCGCTCGCAGGAATTTGGGGCAACCGTGACACTGGAAGTTAAGGGCCGCGACAACGAAGACGTGAGAAAGGTAGAGGTAACGCTGGCGAGCGAGTAAGTTTACAAATACTCGGGCGGTGCGCAAGCACCGCGTGAATACCGCACCCTGACACCTTTTTAAGCAACTACTTCCGGAAGATTCCGTCCCACCTTTAAGGAGAACCTCCGTGGCAGACAACACCGACGCAGCTGAGCTGTTGGGGCGCGATGCCTCACACGAACTTGATGATGTTACCGAGCCCGATGACGCCTTCCTCATTGCGAGCGAGCAAGAACAAAGCGTTCAGGCGCCGCGTCGCGCGCTCGTCGTGATCGTTACCGACCACCCAGATGAGTCAACGGAGGACACATCGCGTTTGGCGGGTGAATTGCTGGCCGAAGCCGATTTCACCTTCGACGGCGCAGTGATTGTTCGCTCCAAGAAATCCAAAATCCGGCAGGCGATTGAAACCGGTGTGGTCGGGGGAGTTGACCTCGTACTGACTATCGGTGGCACGGGCGTTGGCCCCCGCGATAAGACCCCTGAGGCAACCCGCGCGGTGCTGGATCAAATGGTTCCGGGCGTGGCGCAGGCGCTGCGCTCTTCCGGGCAGGCATGCGGCGCGGTGGATGCCTGCACCTCCCGCGGTATTTCAGGAGTGTCCGGATCGACGGTAATCGTCAATGTGGCTTCGTCCCGCGCGGCGGTGCGCGATGGTATGGCCACGTTGACTCCCTTGGTGCATCACCTCGTGGATCAGCTGCAGAAGTCCAGCGTCTAATGGCTGATTCCGCACCACGTGCCCGCCGTCGTCGTGCTCAGCGCCCGTCGACCGCCCAGAATTATGATCGCAGCTTCGACGTGCCCGGCGGGCCAGTATCGCAGACGGCTGGTACCTCTGCTGGGGCTGGCGCCGATGAGCTGCGCATCGTAAGCCTTGATGGCAACAGCGAAGACGAAGTCACCGGTGAGGCTTTCTACCGCGAGAATATGCCGCCGCACTTTGGTACTACGCAGTAGCGCGTCGAGGGCCTAGAGCGCATAAGGAAATCCCGCAGAGCTTCAGCATTGTGCCGGCTCTGCGGGATTGCAGGTTTTGCTTGTGAATTAGAAGCTGGAACCTGGCTTCTCAGTGGTGGTGCCACCGTTCTCAGCAGCGAGCAGGTCGCGGATCTCAGCGAGCAGCTGCTCGGCGGTCGGAGCCGGCTCCTCCGGGTCAACACCCTGGCGGCGCTTAGCGTGCTCGGTGACGGCATTGAGCGGAGCGACAATGACGAAGTAGATGACGGCAGCGACGATCAGGAAGTTGATGAGTGCCGTGATGACCGCACCAAAGTCAAGGAAGGTCTCGGGATTGTCGGTAATCGCGAAGCCCAGGCCACCGAAGTCCGGGGAACCGAAGGAGTTGATCAGCGGCTGGATGAGGTGGTCCGTGATGGAGGTAACGATTGCGGTGAATGCAGCACCGATGATGACGGCCACGGCCAGCTCGATGACGTTGCCGCGCAAGATGAAATCTTTAAAGCCCTTAAGCATGGGAATATGTCCTTTTCTGCGGAGTAAATGCTTCTTCGGTAGTGCGCGGCTGCGGCGCAGCGCGCGGTGAGAGAACCAACGCTGTTCAATGAGGCGGTACCTAGCACGTGATGAGCCGGAAGGGGCCGAAAGGAGCGAGATTCTTGAAGCGGTAGGAGTGCCTACTTAGGAAGAAGCATCGGGGGAAATTGCTGGAATAGAAAAGACCACTGTTGAGCGCTCACAGCATGCGTTGCCACGACGTTGTGAGACAGGAAAGACACACAAACATTAGCGCCTGAGTGGATGCGCCCATACTAGGCAGAGATTGTTGGTGGTGGCAACATCCCGCGGCACCATTGATGCGCAAACGCGGCGATCTTCACAGTGTCATCTTAATTGTGGGCACGGTCGCCCACGATGATGACCGTGAGCGGTTGCGCAAGGGAAGCGGCAGCGACGTCCTCGGCCGCCTCGGCGGGGAGAGCAACGAGCAACGATTGTGTGCGTGCATCATCTTCGCCTGTTCCCACCGACACGACGCGAGCGCCACGGGCAATAGTCGTTCCGCGTGCGGGGGCGGTACCGTCGGGCCTATCCTCTACCGTGCCGACGATATTGACCGTATCTCCATGGTGGAGATTACGAGAAATCTCCGGCTCAGCCAGCGTAAGCGGGATGAGGTGGCCGTTGTCCATACCGAAATCTGCGACGAGATCTGAGCTGAGTAGGCGAGTTGTGGTCAAGATTTCGCCAGCGCTCGCGGCCGCTACCAGCACGCGTCCCACGGCATCCTCTGGGTTATTTCCCAACGCCGTGGCGGGAAGAGCGGAGGAGGGGACGCGGACCACGGAGACATCGCCAAGCGCTAGCGTCTCCCCGGCCGCCACGTCCCGGGCCATGACCACGACGCGGGGCTGCTCACGCGTGGAAGCGAGCGCACTGGCCGCGGCGGTCACGAGCAGGACAGCTGCGATAACGCGGCGCAGGAACACGCTGCGGCGATGTCCCGGGGTGCGCAGAACATGTAGAAAATCCATACCTTCTTAGACTGCGCGTGGCGCCGCGTGGTTCCCGGGCGGGGCCCGAAAGCGATTAAAGCCAGCGCATCCCGCGCTCGGTCAGGACGCCATCGACTGGACGGTCGTGCTCATCGAAGGGGACATCGCGGATCTCGCTGGAATGCACCAAGGTGACGACAGGCGGGCGCCCAGTGGGGAGAGGCGTGAGCGCGCGGTCGTAATACCCTGCCCCCTTGCCCAAGCGCATGCCTGATTCGCTGACTGCCATCGCGGGCGCGAGGATGAGATCGAGCTGGGCCAGGATTTCGCTGCTGTGGCGCTGGCCGACGGGCTCCGCAATCCCCAGCGCCCCCGGGCGCATGGCCTGTGGGCCGGTATATAGCGTCCACAAAAGCTCCCCGTCTGCACCGGAAATAGGCAGGTAAACCTCTTTGCAGAGCTGTGCCACGGTATCTACGAAGCTGGGGCCGCCCGGCTCTGTGCCCAGTGGGTGGTAGGCGGCAATGCGCATCGCGGGAGTCAGGAGCTCTCTCACACCAGCACACCACGCGGCGTTGTCGTCAGTTCGCTGTTCAGAGGTGCGTTCGCGGCGGGCGCTAAGGAGTGAGGCTCTTAAGGCGTCCTTGGGGGAGGTCGTCATGGTTGTTAATCATAATGTGACGGCGTAGCGCAGCGCAGGAGAGCGGTGGGTGCATTGTAAAGTGGAACTTATGGCTATTGCACACGAGGATTCCCACACCGGGATCGCTACGGTCGTTGTTCCCGCTGCTGGCATGGGCACTCGCTTCCTGCCTGCCACCAAGACCGTGCCCAAGGAGCTGCTCCCCGTCGTTGATACGCCGGGCATCGAGCTTATTGCGGAAGAAGCCGCTTCGGTTGGTGCGCAGCGCCTCGCGGTGATCACCGCACCAAACAAGCAAGAGGTGATGCGGCACTTCGAGGAGTTTCCGGATCTGGTTGAGACACTCGACGCCCGCGGCAAAGACGAGCAGGTTGCTAAGGTCAAGCGCGCCGCCCAGCTGATCCACCCGATTTCGGTGGAGCAGGAAAAGCCGCTTGGGCTCGGTCACGCTGTGGGCTTGGCGGAATCCGTGCTTCAGGATGACGAGGAATTCTTCGCCGTCATGCTGCCGGATGACATTGTCCTGCCGGCCACAGTCATGGGGGAGATGGCCCGCGTTCGCGCAGCTCTAGGCGGCAGCGTGCTGTGCGCCTTTGAGGTCGCGCGCGAGGAGACCTTTAACTATGGTGTGTTCGACGTCGAAGACACCGACGCGCCGGGAGTGAAGAAGGTTGTGGGCATGGTGGAGAAGCCGGATCCGGCTGATGCGCCGTCCAACCTCGTGGCCACCGGGCGCTACCTGCTCGACAGGAAGATCTTTGATGCGCTTCGCCGTATCAAGCCGGGCAAGGGTGGAGAGCTGCAGTTGACCGATGCCATCGAGCTCCTCATCAAGGAGGGACACCCGGTTCACGTCGTAGTTCACCAAGGCAAGCGCCACGACCTTGGCAACCCGGGCGGTTATATCCCAGCCAACGTGGACTTTGGTCTACGCGATGAGAAATACGGTCCCGCGCTCTACAAGGCGATTAAGAAGATTGTGGAGGATTACGAAGAAGAAAACGGGCTGAAGGGCTAAGTCTTGACGCACCAAGCGCGCTAAGCTCTACTCCAGTAACTTCCATCCCTTTAGGCCCCACATACCCCAGAGCAAAGGTAGGCGGTACATGCGTTCGGTCGATGACCAGATGGCGTTCATTCTTGATGCAGCGATGACTCCGGAGCCGGTACGCATCGCCATCGCGAATGCGCTGGGTCTCAAGTGCGCGGAGGAGGTGCAGGCTAATCAGCCGCTGCCGGGCTTCCCGCAGGCGGCGATTGATGGCTACGCCGTGCGTGCCGTGGACGTCGGGGGAGAAAAAGCCCTCAAAGCGCGCACTCGCCACGACGCTGAGGATGCGGATGCTCCTGCCTCGGAGACTGAGATTGAGCGCTCGCTTCCGGTGGTGGGGGAGGTTCCGGCAGGCTCGCGCCAGCCTTTGCGTTTGCAGCCTAAGCAGGCGGTGCGGGTGTATACGGGCGCGCCTTTGCCCACGCTTGCCGACGCCGTCCTTCCCCTCGAGTGGACCGACCGCGGCCGCAAGCGCGTGACCTCACACCGGCCAGTGCGTTCGGGAGACTTCGTGCGCCGCGTGGGCGATGATATCCAACCCGGCGATGTGGCAGTGTCCTCTGGGACTGTCTTGGGGCCGGCGCAGATTGGCCTGCTCGCGGCGGTGGGGCGCTCGAAGGTGCTGGCGTACCCACGCCCGCGCGTGACCATCGTCTCTTACGGCAAGGAGCTTGTCGACGTCGACCGTGAGCCCGGCCTGGGCCAGGTCTTCGACGTGAACTCTTACTCACTCGCAGCGGCCGCGAAGGAGGCCGGCGCGGACGTGCACCGCGTGGGCATTGCTGCCGGTGAGCCGCGCCGCGTGCGGGAGGCCTTGGAGACTTACCTGGCGCGCAGCGAGGTGCTGGTGATTTCCGGTGCCGTGGGCGGTGCGGGGGCGGATGAAATCCGCGAAGTCCTCGATGAGCTGGGGGATGTCGATACTACTCGTGTGGCAATGCACCCCGGTTCGGTCCAAGGTTTTGGTCTGTTGGGTGAAGAGCGCATCCCCACCTTCCTGTTGCCTTCGAACCCCGTGTCTGCGCTCGTCATCTTCGAGGTTTTTGTGCGCCCGCTGATTCGGTTGTCCCTAGGCAAGCGCAGCGGTCAGCGTCGCGTCGTACGCGCACGCGTGCTCAACCACATGGAGTCCCGCCCGGGCCGTCGCGGATACATCCGTGCCCGGCTGATGCGTGACGCCGAGACCTCCGATTACCTCGTGGAAGGGCTAGGTGGCGCGGCGGGCGCGCCGGCACACCTGCTCGCCGGGTTGTCAGAAGCGAACGCGATGATTCGCATCCCGGAGGAGGTCACCGAGATCCGCCCGGGAGATGTGGTCGACGTCCTCTTCCTGACCCAACGAAGCTAGCCGGCAGCTACGCACGCCATGCTTGATCCTTTTGGTACTGCCGCAGGGAGGTTTTCCACCCCCGCCAGCGGTGAGGCTCACCCCGAGCATCCGGGGTGGCCTGAGGCGACCCCTGCTGTGCGGCTGCGAGGCTCCAGCGTTTTCCCGCACGGAGCGACGGTACGCCTGCGCCCGCTGTTGCGTCGGGATGGCGAGGCGTGGCGGCAGCAGCGCATAGAGGATCGGGATTTTCTTAAACCCGTGGAACCTACGCTGCCGACGTCGTGGGATGCGGCGCATTCGCAGTCTGCGTGGTGGAATCACCTGATGTTTTTGCGCGATTCTGCCCGCGCTGGAACGGTGGTGCCGCTCGTCATTGACGTCGATGGGCAATTTCGAGGCCAATTAACCCTGGGAAATATTCAGCACGGAGGGGTTAGTGAATGCTGGATCGGCTATTGGGTCCATTCCGGGGTACACGGCGCAGGCGTGGCCACCGTTGCGTGCGCCCTCGGCGTGGACCACGCTTTTTACCGCGTGGGGCTGCACAGAGTCACCGCCACCTACCTGCCGGAGAACCCTGCTTCGGGCAAGGTGCTACACAACAATGGCTTTCGGGATGAGGGATTTCTGCGCCGCAACTTACACATTGACGGAGCATGGCGGGACCACCACTTCTTGGCGCTCAATCGTGAGGATTTTGCCTCGAGCGCGGTGGCGCGCCTGCACGCGGCGGGGCGGATCCTCGGTCTCTAGATCGCGCTTGGATTAGTTCAACTACCTCTGTTTTCACTTAAGTAACAACCTTGTAATTTATGGGCTCGTTGATGCCCATGGAGCCGGTGTGGACGGCTAGAGTAGGGGCCTAGTTATATTCCCTTTTCGTCGACCCCTGAAAGTGGGACACAGCCGCATGATGACTGCCGTGCCGATCATTCTCGTAATCGTGTTGTGGCTCTTCATCCTCGCCCCGTTGCTTTTGCGTTCGCAGCGTCCGATGAGCCACACGGGTGAGGCCTTTGAAGAGACTCGCGTGCTCTTCGAAGGTGATTCCGGCTCTGTGCCGGGCCGTCGCAAGCCGCGCCTGGGCAAGGAAGATATCCGCCCGCGCGCCCAGGCAGGAACGGGGGCTGCAGCGGACGAAGCGGAGTACGAGCTGGTGGAGGCCGAAGGCGTAAGCGAGGATTCGCAGTCCTCCCGCGCTGAAACCGCTACCTCTGATGAAGCTACTTCGGACGTCGCGGAGACGATCGACGGCGAGGTTGTTGAGGAAGACGCCGTTGAAGAGGACTTCGAGCTCGAAGCGGAGCCCGCCCACGTCGCCGAGGCTGAGCAGGAAGCAGAACAGGAAGCCAAGGACGTTGAAGCAGATGCTGCTGAAGTGTTTACAGCCCCAGCAAATGCTGAGGTGGCGGAGGATGCTTATGACTTCGATGACGCCTACACTTCTCCGGTCGATTTGATGTACCCGGGTGCTATTGATGCTGTGGGGGAGGCGCCGACGACGCCCAACGCCGAGGATTCAGATGGGGCTGATGGTGCTCCCGACGCGGAAGAATCCACGGCGGCGGAAAGCGAGAACGCTGATGCCGCGGAGCTGAACACCGAGGACTCTGAGGCCGGCGGCAGCGATACCGAGCTGTCTGAGGACGAGCTCGCCTTCGCACAGCGCCGCCTTGGCCGCGGCGGATGGGATCCGGTGAAGGAAAAGGAAGCTTCTGCCACGCGTTACCAGCGCCGTCAGCGCACGCTCATCGGATTGGCTGTAGCAGTGGTAGCTACGGTATGCCTCGGCATCGTCGTGGGCGGATGGACGTGGTGGCTGGCGGCTATCGCTGGTGTTATGACCACGGTTTACCTGGTGGCGCTGCGCGCCCAGGTACGCTGTGAACGGGAGCTGCTGCGGCGCCGCATTTACCACCTACGTCGCGCCCGCCTCGGAGTGCGTAACGCGGAGAACCCCGCCGAGTCGCTTCCGCCGAAGCTGCGCCGCCCGGGCGCGCTCATCCTGGAAATCGATGATGAAAGCCCGGACTTTGACTACCTTCCGGTGTACTCGGAGGATGATTCCGACGGTGGGTTTGACGGTCCTCACCCCACCCCGCGCCAGCGGCGCGATGATTTGGCGGAGCGCCGAGTTGGCTAAGCGCTGTGTTGGCTGAGCGCTAGGCCGGCCACACACCGGATGTACCGCGACGGTGCGAGCCCACGAGGTGGGCATCGACCATGCCGATGGCCTCCATGAGTGAGAAGCACGTTACTGGGCCGACGAACTTGAACCCGGCCTTCTTTAAAGCCTTGGACATGTCCAAGGCTTCTTGCGTGTATTTAGGGATGTCTTCTTCGCGCTCCGGCGTGATGGTCTCTTCCGGCAAGAAGCTCCAGATGAACTCATCGAGTCCGCCCTGCTCTCTTAAGGCCACCGTGGCCTTCGCGTTGGCAAGTACCGCATTGATCTTGAGGCGGTTCCGGATGATTCCAGGATTATTCATCAGGCGCTCCACTTCCTCCTCGCCGAAGCTTGCCAGAAGGTCAGCATCAAACCCCACGAAAGCGGCGCGGAAAGCTTCGCGTTTGCGCAGAACGATCTCCCAGCTCAACCCAGCCTGGAAGCCCTCCAAACAGAGGCGCTCTAGCAGTGCGGATTCCTCATGGATAGGCATACCCCATTCGGTGTCGTAGTACTCCTTGAGGAGTGGGGAGGTCATTGCCCAAGCAGGGCGGCCGAGCCCCGCGGAGTCAAAAACAAGTCTCGTATCGTTTGCCATCTGTGTACTAGTCATGCCTTTTTAGACTGCAGAAGTTATTCATCGGTTCCCCAGGGCTACCCGTGGTTGCCAAGGGCTCTCTGCGGATTAGTGCCGCAGCATACGGCCTCGTGGTCCAGAAGCATCTGCTTCGCCGCTGCGCCGCCGCGATAGGAACCCACACCGCCGCCAGCCGGTACGACGCGGTGACACGGCACCACAATAGGAAGCGGGTTGGTGGCACAGGCGCTCCCCGCGGCACGCGCGGCCTGCGCGCTACCGGCGGCGGTGGCAAGTGCCGAATAGGTCCAACGTTCCCCGAAAGGGATGTCGCGCAGAGCACGCTGCGCCCGATCCCGGAAGGTGCGCGGGGACTCAGGCACGGCGAGAAGCAGCTCAAAATCCCTCCGCGTGCCGGCAAAGTACTCGGCAATTTGTTGAGAGGCGTCGACAAGCACCGCGCCCGCAGAGCCAGGTTCGGTGACATCCGTGAGGCGTTGCATGCTTCTAAGATCCGGAGATTCGCCGTCGAAATACACGTGAGATAAACCCCGCGCAGACCCCACGAGGGTGAGGCAGCCTAAAGGCGTGTTCGTAGTGGTCCACGTAAGCATGCTGGGTGGGGAGTCCTTTCGTAGGGAGGTGGCTATCCAGGGTAGTCTATGAACCATGAATAGACCCGCCGTACGCGATGCCGCGCTCCTCATCTTCCGCGCGGTGCTGGGAGTAATCTTCGTGGCGCACGGCGTGGACAAGATGTTCTTTAGTGGGATGGACGAAATTACCGGGCAGTTCTCTGCCATGGGGGTCCCACAGCCGCAGACCTCGGCATACTTGGCTGCCTTCGCGGAAATGCTGGGCGGGGCGGCCCTGGTGGTAGGCCTTCTCACGACCTTTGTTGCGGGGGCTTTAGCGCTGCTCATGGCGTGCGCATTGTATTTCGTGCACATCGGTAACGGTCTCTTCGCGGCCGATGGTGGCATCGAGTACCCGCTGGTTCTCATCGTGTCATTGCTCATGATCGTGGTCTTCGGTTCCGGCCGGGCGAGCGTGGATGGAGTGCTGAGCCGTGCTGACGCATGAGCAAGTGCAGGCAGCGATTTCCGCGCAGCTAGACGGGGAAGCCCCGCAGCTGTCGCCTGACGTCATCGAGGCACACGTTTCCAGCTGCCCAGACTGTGCAGCCTTCCGGGACAAGGCAGCGGCTCTATCGCGCTCGTTGAGCCTTGTGGAACCGGATGGAGCACCGCCGCAGGATCTATCCGAGGTTATCCTCGCTGGCGTGGAGCCAGAATGGCAGCGAGCTTCGAGCACTCGGCAGGCTTCGCTGTCGTTGGCGCGAGTAGCCCTCGGTGTGCTGTCCGTGGCATTTCTTGTGTGGGCGATTGTGGTCGTCGTCAGTGCTTCGGGCTTGACCACCCTGGAGAGCGAAGGGACCCTTGCAGAAGGCGCTGACCCGGAGCGCGCGCGCCTGTTGATCGAGGCCGCAGCACTGCGCTTCGGCCTTGCCAGCGGTTTGGGTTTTGCTGCATGGCGCCCTGCCTCAGCGCCCGGATTGCTGCCGGTGGCGTGCACAATGTTCGCGTTCCTGTGTGGCTTTACCATGCGCGATTTTGCCCTGGGCAGCGTCGCTGCGGGGCAGCTTTATATTCTCATCGGCACCGGGCTGGCCACCGCCTGCCTGGGCTGGGCCTGGGCGGCGGACCGGGGGTTCCTGCTGCGGGATGTCTATCGGACGCTATCTGCTAGCCCGCGTTAGGTCCACGACGGCAGCCACATGATGGAGTTGTACCAAGAATCCGGGATCATGTAGCCGTACAGAATCGGGGAGAAGTAGGCAAACATCGCTACAACGAGTGCGGCGTAGCACACCGTGATAAAGGTGCCCAGCGGCATCGCGGAACCGAAGAGCCTTGTGAGCCAGTGCCATTCCAATTTGCGGCCGCGCCCGATCATTTGGCCCAAGGCCAACGCGATGAGCACGATGATGAACGGGATAAACGCCGTGGCATAAAAGAAGTACATCTGGCGGTCAAAGACCGCTAGCCAGGGTAGGAAACCCGCCGCGGCGCCCACGAGCGGAATGAGGAAGGCGCGGTTGCGGCGCACGAGCAAGGACCACAGCCCCCACAGCACCGCTGGAATGACCAGCCACCAAATGGCCGGGGTGCCAAACAGGTACAGCATCTTGCGGCAGGATCCGCCGTCGCCACAGGAAATGTCAGTGGAGGAGTAGTAGAGGATGGGGCGCGCGGCCACCAGCCAGGCCCACGGCTTGGAATCCCAGGGGTGGCTGTGGCCGCCTGAAGTGGTTAAGGAGGCGTGGAACTCCAGCACGGAGGAGTGATAGTAGAACCAGCCGGCGAGCGGCTCGGGGAGGTTGAGTAGCCAGGACCCTTCTTCGATAGTGCCGTCCACCTTGGCGTGGCGGTAGACGGCGGTTTCATCGGCGAACCAAGCGCGCCATGACCACGCGTAGAGCGCTACAGGAACCGCGACGATGGAGGCGAGGGCCGCGGGCGTATCGCGTACCAGCGTGCCCACGATGTAGCGGCGCACTCCATAAAGACGGCGTAGCGCGAGGTCCGAGAAGACGCTCATGAGGCCGAAGAACATGATGTAGTACAGGCCTGACCACTTCACAGAAAGTGTTAGCCCCAGGAAGACACCGGCCGCAAAGCGCCACCACCGGAAACCAAAACGAGGACCGAAGTCGGAATCACCCATGGTGCCCGAAAGGAAAGCGGCGTGGAGGCGCTCGCGCATCTGCTGGTGGTCGCGCGCCAAGGCCCACGCGGCGGCAACGACGAAGAAGACTTGGAAGATGTCCAGCATGCCAAACTTGGAGGCCACGAGAAGCACACCATCGCACACTGCGAGCAGACCAGCCAGGAATCCAACCTGCCATGAACCAGACAATCGGCGAGCCAGCGCCATTGTCAGCAGGACCGTGCCCACGCCAAAGAGCGCGGCCATGCAGCGCCATCCCAATGGGGTGTAGCCGAAGAGTGCCTCCGAAATCGCAACAATCTGCTTGGCCAGCGGCGGGTGGACGACAAGGCCATAGCCCGGATTGGACTCGATACCGCCGATGAAAAGGTTATGCCAGCTGGTAACCATGTCCCAGGCCTGCGGCACGTAGTGCTTCTCATCGAAGACGGGCGTGCCTTCGGAGACCGGGGAGGTCAGGCCAATGAAGCGCGTGAGGAAAGCCAGCGCCGCGATGATCGCGGTGCTGATCGTGTCAGCCGTTGTCCAGACATAGGGCCGGGGAGCAGGAGGCGCTGGCCGGGTATGGGCGCCGCGTGCGAGAGAAGGACGCGGGCGCTTGATGCGGCCAGATCGATCGGTAGGGGTTGCGATACTCACTCGGATGAGTCTAGCGTGCGTGTGCCATGCTGGGGAGTATGAGTCTTCAGCTTGAACCCTTGCCGCGTGGGGTCATCCTTGCCGCCACGCCGCTCGGAAACCCCGGTGACGCTTCAGCCCGCTTAATGCAAGCTTTGGGTCACGCAGATGTCATTGCCGCGGAAGATACTCGCCGCGTTCGCAATCTGGCCCAGGCATTAGGGGTGGAGATCCGCGGCAGGGTGGTGTCCAATTTCGACCACAACGAAGAGGAGCGTTCGCGCGCTCTCGTCGCCGCCGCCCGGACCGGGACAGTGCTCGTGGTGTCCGACGCCGGTATGCCCCTGGTGTCTGATCCTGGACACTCCATCGTCACCGCAGCAGTGGAGGCAGGCGTGCCCGTGACCTGCTTCCCAGGGCCCTCGGCGGTGCCGACGGCTCTTGCGCTGTCTGGTTTGGGGGTGGGGCATTTTCTCTTCGATGCCTTCCCACCGCGCAAGCCTGGGCCGCGCAAGGCGTGGCTGGAGTCCTTGGTGGGGGAGCAGCGCGCGATTGCGTTCTTCGAGTCCCCGCACCGTTTGGCACAGACGCTTGGCGACGCCTCTGAGATTCTCGGCGCCGACCGTCGCGCGGCTGTGTGCCGAGAGCTGACGAAGACCTACGAGGAGATTAAGCGAGGCTGCCTAGGCGAGCTCGCGGAGTGGGCTGAAGAGAATGCGCGGGGTGAAATCACCGTAGTAATCGAGGGCGGTGAGGCCGCGCCCGTGTCGATGGAGACCCTTGTTGAGCAGGTCCGCGCAGAAGTAGAGCGGGGTGTGCGTGCTAAGGATGCGTGCAAGAAGGCGGCGGCGGGAACGGCATGGTCCAACCGTGAGCTCTATGATGCGTACCTTGCTGCTCGTGGTTAGCAGGGGTAAAAATTTAATTCATACGATAAAGTATTTGCTTGAGGGAAAAACGCGATCTTTGCTATCGTTTTGCCGTGCCACCATTGAAAGATAAGAAGAAAACTCGCTGGATTCGCTTGGTTTTTGGAGTCGTCTGCATTCTATCGGTGTTGGCGTCATTATTAATGCTGCGGCTTCAACCTCCCCGCGCGGCTCAGTCTGTGCAGATCAAAACATCAGATTGGGATCCGTATGTCACGACTAGTGATGAAAACGGCGGCGTTGTTGGCGACATTGTTCTGTCAGTTTTGGCGAGTAGTGGTTACAACGGTCAGGTTTCCTTTGACACATGGGATAGTGGCCTCCAGAAAGTACAAGAAGGAACTGTATTCGGCGTTTTCCCAATGGTGAAATCTGCTTCGCGCCTGGAAAATTACGAATACTCTGATCCCCTTGTTGACTATCGGTATGTCCTATTCAAGCGGAAGGATTACAACGTTACCCAGGCGATGCAACGTGGTGATTTTAACGGTGTACGTATTGGAAAAATTGACGGCTATGACTATTGGGCAGAGCTTGATAACTCAGGTGCAGAATTTAGCAACTACTCCTCGCCGGCTGAGGGTTTTAAAGCTCTTCAGAATGAAGAAGTGGATCTTCTCGCGGAATCCGATCTCGTAGGCAACGCTATTCTTAGGAGTGCGGCCTTCGAAGGTGATTCAGGGATGTTCGACATTCTTGAAGGTAATGCGGCAGCTCTTTCTTCTGAAGACAGTGTTCATTTCTTGATTCGGAAAAACAAGCAATCGAGAGCTGTAATCGATAGGTTCAATAAATCCCTGGCTGAGTATAAAAAGACCGATCGATATAGAGAGCAAATCTCCATGCTGAAAGGTGTACCAGAAAGAGTGAGGCTTATCGGTGATGGATTGATTGACATACGTGACGAATCAGGCAAATTGCTTGGCAGTTTGCCAGCTGGAGTATCAGCTCAAGTGCTTGTTTGGCCGGATGACCTCAAAGAGGGGCAGGAAGTAAAAATCAAGATGCTCACCGGACCTTTGGTTGGGCGAACTGGTTTTGTGAATCTTGAAAGTGTGGAAGTCAATGACGTACAAGGCTAGTTTCCGATTAGTTTCGCCGCTGCGCGTTGATTGCTTAACCCAACCCGGAGTTGAATATCGTGATGGAGATTCTGCCCGACGCTTTTGGGAGTCAGTCGCTCGTGAATCTGGGACTATTTATGCGCGCAAGGTTCCGCAAGCAGGATCGCTACAATATGAATCAGCGCAGAGCATTGATATTCAGAATGATATCGCCGTGGTGAAGGACAAGGTTCAAGTCGAAAAGTCGTTTTATCGAAGTCAGGAACCGACAGTAGAAATCAGTTCTGTTGAGTGGAGCCTCTGTGATTTCGGTATCCTGCTTTCTGAAATCGAACTGGCTGTGGGGATTGAAGGGAAAACGGCCTCGTCAATTGAACAACTTGTGCAGAAGGTCGCTACGCGAATTAACCAAGAGCTCATCGCCCGCATTTATGACGAATTGCGCGACGTGATTAAACAACATGATGGCTACGAGGAATTCGTGTTGTTCCAGGGCGATACGCCCATGGAAGATGCCTGGGCGTCGCGAGCACTGATTTTTGACCCATCAGAGTCCGAATATGCAGAACTTCAAAGTGACTTTGCCTTGGAATGGCTGGGAAACACTAAAGGTAAGAGAGGGATTGTTGAATCGCTGAAACAGCGGAAGATTAGCCACACTGCGGACTGGATGAATTACATTTATCTGAGGGAAACTGCTGACAACAGGGGTGAGATGCAGGAGATGTGGAAGGCGCTTGTGCGTGCACAGTTCTTCTATGCTGCTACGGGTAGAAGCGATTCGAATCTCATGAATATCCTGTCTTGGGCCATGTCCCAATCTTCCGATATTTCAACTAGCAAGCTTCGAGCGAAACTGCGGCAGGAGATGGATTTTGCTGAAGCCTTGTTTCTCAAGAAAACGGAAGTGGGTAAATACGTTAATCCAATGTCGAGATTGGAGACGACGCGCATTCTTGAGGTTTGGGATTATTACGAAGTATTGGAGAATCCTGTACAAACCAAGCTGCGTATTTGCCAGACGAGACTTGACGATATTGATGGAGAACGAGCTCGGTCTGCGAGCTTTTTCACGGACTTAATCCTTATGGTGATTGGTGTAACTTCAATCTTAGGGACAATGTTGGCAGTGGTCAGTTTGGGCCGGAGTACTTCTGCCGATCCTGATCAAACTATCTATGATCTAGGTGCGGGTGACCTGACTACGTGGATTGCTACTCAACCCGTCGACGTCATTCTTCTTATATCAACCATAGTTTCGGTTCTCATGGTTATCGCATTCGTAGTTGCTCGTAAGAAAAGCGAGTCTTGATGGGGACGAGAACGCGATACGGAGTAATTGTACTGGCTTTGGAAGTCCAGTTCTGGTTTCCAGTTTGGTTGCTTTTCCTCTTAGAACGTGGAATTACCACCGAGGAGGCCTCTATAGCCGATGGGGTTTTCCGCTTGATTGCGACGGCCCTTGAGGTTCCTGTCGGATGGTTTTCAGATCGCATTGGCCGGAAGAAGTCCCTTTATCTAGCTCTTATTGGTACGTTTATTACATTCCTTCTTATCGCCTATGTGAATGACTTACCTAGCTTGTTTATTGCATGGAGCGTGTGGGGCCTTGTGTGGGCTCTTGTTTCGGGCTTGCTTACGGCCTATGGCTGGGAGATAGGCAGCCAAATAGAAGGTGGTGGTCCTACCACCGCAGCCGAGTTCATTCGTATACGCAGAGTGTGCGCAGCGATCGCGATGATTGTTTCGTTGGTATCGGCAGGAGCGCTGTTCGAACTGTCTCCAGCGCTTCCATTTGTTATTACAGCTGTAGTAGCTGCAGCTGTAATTCCTGTTGCGTGGGGCTTGCCTGATATCGATCAGCATGTGCGTCAAATTGGGCCGAAACGTATTTCAACAGAAAATTTGCCTTCAGGAGAGATTCTCTGGGCAATTGTGGCCGGTAGCATAGTGCTGATCAGCGGATGGAGTATCCAAATGGTCTTTCAACCGCTTGGGTTGGAAGCATCATTGACTGCTGAGGAGATCTCCTTCCTCTTTGCCGGTTTTGGCGTGGCGCAGTTGGCAGGCGCATGGCTTGTGGGAAAGCTCCCCTTTTCGAGACGAACTGTGCTAGTTACGTCTGTAGCGGGAATTGCGTTTATATGCTTAGGCGTGTGGTTTGGGTTCAAACTCGATGTTGATGTTTGGGCTCCTTTTGTATTGCTTGTTTCGCTAGGTATTTTTTATTCGGTCGGCACTGCTTACTGCGACATTTGGGTTTCAGAGCTGTCATCTACGAGCAACCGCGCTACCATGCTGTCCTTCGTTTCATTAGTAGGCGGAGTGGTGATGATCTTCACTCGGCCGCTGTTGGGTTTCATTTCGGGGGGAATAAGCGCTGCTACTGCGTGTGGAGTTTGGGGTGCGGTATGTCTTGTATTGACGGTCGGGCTATGGCTTCTGCTTGTAAAGAAGACCTCAGAGCCAGTTCGTAAGTGCTAAACCTCTCAAAGTAGAGTGGTGTCCATGAAGAATCCAGTTGTCGTTAATGTTGCTTGGCCCTATGCCAACGGACCCCGCCACATCGGACACGTGGCGGGCTTCGGTGTTCCTTCCGACGTGTTCGCCCGATTCCAGCGAATGCGTGGCAACGACGTCCTCATGGTTTCCGGTACCGATGAACACGGCACCCCGCTGCTGGTTCAGGCGGACAAGGAAGGCGTGACGGTGCGTGAGTTGGCGGATCGCTACAACCGTCAGATCGTCACCGACCTGGCTGGGCTCGGCTTGTCTTATGACCTCTTTACCCGCACCACGACGCGCAACCACTACGCGGTGGTGCAGGAGCTGTTCAAGGGACTCTACGAGAACGGCTACATGATTAAGGAGACCACCCAAGGTGCGATCTCGCCGTCCACTGGCCGCACTTTGC
Source organism: Corynebacterium sp. HMSC072A02 (assembly GCF_001810085.1). Lineage (NCBI taxonomy): Bacteria > Bacillati > Actinomycetota > Actinomycetes > Mycobacteriales > Corynebacteriaceae > Corynebacterium > Corynebacterium sp. HMSC072A02. Next base: position 97,243 of record NZ_KV799849.1, read on the forward strand.
CGGACCGTTATATTGAGGGCACCTGCCCGCTGTGTGGCGCCGATGGCGCGCGCGGTGACCAGTGCGATAACTGCGGTAACCAGCTCGATCCGGTGGACCTGATTAACCCAGTATCCAAGATCAACGGCGAGACCCCGGAGTTTATTGACACCGAGCACTTCCTGCTGGACCTGCCTGCGGTCAAGGAGGTCCTCGAAGAGTGGTTGAAGACTCGTGAGGATTGGCGCCCCAACGTTCTCAAGTTCTCCCTCAACCTGCTGGAGGACATGCGCCCGCGCACCATGACCCGAGACATCGACTGGGGAATTCCCATTCCAGTCGAGGGCTGGGAGGACAATGGTGCGAAGAAGCTCTATGTGTGGTTCGACGCGGTCATTGGTTACCTGTCTTCTTCCATCGAGTGGGCACACCGCACCGGCAACCCGGACGCGTGGAAGGATTACTGGCAGAACCCGCAGGCGCGCCACTACTACTTCCAGGGCAAGGACAACATCACCTTCCACTCCCAGATCTGGCCAGCGGAGCTCTTGGGCTATGCGGGTAAGGGCTCCAAGGGCGGTGAGCTGCACACCTATGGTGAGCTCAACCTGCCGACGGAAATCGTGTCTTCGGAGTACCTGACCATGTCTGGGTCCAAGTTCTCCTCTTCCAAGGGCGTCGTTATCTACGTCAAGGACTTCCTTGAGGAGTTTGGTCCTGACGCGCTGCGCTACTTCATTGCCGTTGCCGGTCCGGAAAACAATGACACCGACTTCACCTGGGATGAGTTCGTGCGCCGCATTAACAACGAGCTTGCCAACGGCTGGGGCAACCTGGTCAACCGCACCGTGTCGATGGCCCACAAGAACTTCGGCGAGGTCCCGGCTCCGGCCGCGTTGGAGCAGGCAGACAAGGACATTCTGTCCCTCGCAGAGGAGACCTTCACCACCGCCGCGGGCTTCCTCGAGCAGTCCAAGTTTAAGCAGGCCATGACCGCCATCATGCACGTGGTGGGTGAGGCCAATGCCTACGTCGCTGCTATGGAGCCGTGGAAGCTGGCCAAGGATGAGACCCAACGCGAGCGCCTAGCCACGGTGTTGTGGACCGCGCTGCAGGTGGTCTCCGATTGCAACGTGATGCTGACCCCGTTCCTGCCGTTTACCGCCCAAAAGGTGCACGAGACCCTGGGCCGCGAGGGAGTGTGGGCCGCGCAGCCGCGCATCGAGGAAGTGGCGGATGACATGCCGGTTGAACTCGTTGGTGTTAACCTTCCGCCGGAGAATCACCCGTACCCGATCATCACGGGTGACTATTCTGCGCAGCAGGCCGCGTGGAAGCGATTCGACATAACCCCGGGTACCGCGCTGCAGAAGCCGAAGCCGCTGGTGGCTAAGCTTGACCCAGAGCTCGGTGAGACCGGCCCTGAGTGGGCCCCGGTTCAGAAGTAGAAGGGGTGGGTTTGGCGTTTCGGCGCACACTTGCGCCTGTCCTACTCTTCACAGTTGTTTGCCTGACCGCGCTGAACCTGCGCTCCGGTATTGCTTCGGTGGCACCGGTGCTGGGGCAGATCCAAGACTTCTTTGGAATCAGCTCTGGGCAGGCAGGCTTGTTGACCGCACTGCCGGGGCTGTGTTTTGCCGCCATGGGGTTGGCGGCGGTTCCCATCGCGCGCCGCGTGGGCCTAAGCCGAACCCTAGCCGGCGGCACGGTGGCCTTGGTTGCGGGGCTCGGCCTGCGTCCATGGGTCAGTAGCTTTCCGCTTTTCGTCGCGCTTACTCTGTGCGTTGTTGCCGGCATCGCGCTGGCAAATGTGCTGCTTCCTGCATGGATCAAGCAACATGGGTCGGGCCGCACGTTGGTGGCGCTGATGACCACCTACACCACGATGTTGGGCGTTTCCAGCGCCCTCGGCCCATTGTCCGCGGTGACACAAAAATCGTGGCAAGGTGCGTTGTGGATTTGGTGCCTGCCCGCCATCGCCCAGCTGGTGGCGTGGATAGTGGTCCTACCTAAGGCCGGCAAGGACGTCGCCCACGGCACGGTTGATGGCGCGGACGCACAACGCCCCATGTTCACCTCGCCCACAGCGGTGGCCATGCTCTTTTTCTTCGGTTTGCAGTCCACCATGGCCTATGTACAGATGGGGTGGCTGCCGCGCATGCTGGTAGAAAAAGGCGTGAGTGAGAACACCGCCAGTGTGGCGCTCGCTGTCATCGGAGTCTTCAATATTCTCGGTGGCGTAGTCATGCCGTGGCTCATCTCGCGTCTTAACCGCCTTACTCCCGTTCCCGTGGTGCTTTCTTTGTGCACGTGTGCCGGGTGGGGTGGAGTGCTGGTGGCTGCCGACGCCGCCCCCTTGGTCTGGGCCTCATTGATGGGGATCGGCGGTATGTGCTTCCCATTGGCGCTTGCTCTGCTCACTGCCCGCACGCGCACCGCGCTCACCACGGCGCGGCTCTCCGGCTTCGTTCAGCCGGGCGGCTACGTCTTGGCGGGCCTCGTACCGCTGTCCGTGGGAGTGGTGCGCGGGGCCACCGGGGATTGGACCGCTGTGCTCATTGGTCTCATGGTGCTCTGTTTCTGCATGCTGGTCGCGGGCCTGCGTGCGACGACGCGTGTTTACATCGACGACGAGCTCGCTGCCTAGCTGGTTCTCGACGGTATACTGCCTGTAGAGCAGAGGAGGTTGAGATCGTTGACTACCACTAACAAGCTCCCCCCCGGTACACCCAGGTGAAATCCTTATGGAGGACTTTCTCAAGGACATGGGGATTACCCAACACAAACTCGCTGTTTCGATAGGGGTCCCGCCTCGACGTATTAACGAAATCGTCCACGGAAAGCGGGCTATTACCGCCGATACGGCTCTTCGTTTGGCTAAATATTTTGGAATGTCCCCACAGTTCTGGCTGGGGCTGCAGACTCACTACGATTTGGATGTCGCGGAAGACAAAATTCTTGCTGAGTTGGACGATATTGTGCCGCTTCAGGCAGCGTTGGCTTAACTTGTGCGCTGGGAGTGACTGAGCAGCACAGTGTGAGTCTCTTGGGTTGAAACTGCCGTTGTTGCCAAAGTTTCCCGCTTCGCCTCAGGATCTGGCCAGATCTTTGGCAACAATGGCAGTGCCGTCACTGAGGTGGGGCGTAGGGCAGTGCCGTCACTGGGGTGGGGCGGCAATCAAGCCGCTTTAGGAGCGGTTGAAGTCGCGCTGCAGGTGCACCAGCCCTAGCCGCACGCCGTCCTTGGTGTGGATATTGGGCATGCGGCCAGTCTCCACAAAACCGAACTTCTTGTGTAGGGCGATGGAGGACTCGTTGGTGTCCACGATGTAGGTGATCATCGTCTCCACGTAGTCATTTTCCTTTGCGTGATCCATGAGCGTGTCCATGAGCTCGCTGCCCACGCCCTTGCCGCGCGCTGATTCCGCGATGTAAATGGAGTCCTCTGCCGTGCCGTAGTAGATGGCTGGGGTGACGAATTGGAAGTAGGCGGCCCAACCGACAATTTCGTCGTCGTCCACGGCGACATAGACCGGATAGTTGTCCTTTTCCATCTGCGCCAGCCACTTCTCGCGGTCCTCTACGGACTCCTGCCATGTGACGAGGTTGGCGGCCGGTTTCGCGGCGGAGGCGGAGTTGTAGATGGCGGCGATTGCGGAGGCGTCGGCAAGCTCTGCGGGACGGACGTGCATGATGTTCCTTAAACCATGAGTTGCAAGTGGGTGAGGTCTATCCAGCGCCCAGCTTTGCGGCTGACTTCTTTTAACGTTCCTACAGTGGCAAAGCCGAACTTTTCATGCAACTTGATGGATGCGGCGTTGTCCGCCACGATGAGTGCCAGCAGCGTATGGACCTGCTCTGCCTCGCGGGCATGCTCAACGACTGCACCGAGCAAGCGCGTGCCCACCCCGCGGCCGTGCGCTGCGGGATCAACGTAGATCGTGGTCTCGTAGCATCCCAGCCACACCTTGGGATCGCGGTAGGGGCGGTAGAGAGCCCAGCCCAAGTACGTGCCGTCGTCAGTGAAAGCCACGAAGCAGGGGCAGCCGTCGCGGCGTAGCTGGTGGAGATACTCGGTGCGCTCTTCCACCGTGGCGGGTTCGCTGCGAAAGATGAAGTGGGTCTCTCGGATGGCCCAATTCAGCGTGGCGGTCATCGCGGGGACGTCGGCGTCCGTCGCTTCACGGATAATCATGCGCGCAAGACTACACTCGCAGCCATGTCTAAGAAGAAGCCACGCCCCACGCCCGTTCCCGCCGAAGGTTTGAGCCAGCTTATCGACGCCCACACGCACCTCGCCTCCTGCCGCGACGCTGACGCCGACCTCGTTGAGCGTGCTCGTGCTGCGGGTGTTGAGCGCATCGTCACTGTGGGTGATGGCCTAGCGGAGGCGGAGAAGGCTTTGGCCGCGGCGCAGGAATTCGACAACGTGTATGCCGCGTGCGCCATTCACCCCACTAAGGCGGCTGAACTTGATGAGGCTGCTCGTTTGCGCTTGAGCGAGATGGCTGCGGATCCGCGCTGCGTGGCCATCGGGGAGACAGGCTTAGATACCTATTGGATTCACCACGAGCCGGAAACCACCGCGCCCCTCGAAGTGCAGGAAGAGGCTCTTCGTTGGCACGCGGAATTGGCGGCCAAGGTGGGAAAGACGCTTATGATCCACAACCGCGAGGCCGATGAGGACCTCATGCGTGTGCTGGGGGATTGCCCCAGGCCGCCGACGGTGATGCTGCACTGCTTTTCCTCGCCGCTCGCCGTGGCCAAAGAAGCCCTTGAGCGCGGCTATGTTCTGTCTTTCGCCGGCAACGTTACTTTCAAGCGTAATGAGGAGATGCGCCAGGCCGCTGCCATTGCCCCAGCTGGGCAACTGCTGATTGAAACGGATGCGCCGTACATGACGCCGGAGCCTTTCCGGGGTGCGCGTAATGAGCCCTCCTTGATTGGGCACACGTACCGTTGCGTGGCGCAGGCGCGTGGTCAAGAAGTGGAAGACCTCGCGGCGGAGGTGGCCACGACCTTCGCGCGGGTCTTTGGCGTGTGAGGATTTTCACTTTATCTAAAGGTGCTGCTCAGTGGTGGCGCACGTGTTTGTTGTGACGAGTGTGCTGCTAGTGGCCGCGGCGCGTGAGTGCATTTCGTAAGTTACGTTCTGTTACCGTATTGTTATTCAAAGTTAGTCCGGTATTGATGTCGCCGGCAGGCGCGCGTGGGGCGCGCCGAGACAGGTGTTCAGAATGCGGGTTCCTGCATTGTGAACACGAAGCATCGTGAAGACGAGTAAAGGTTTATGTCCCCGAAGAAGCAGATCAAGCGAATCAACAATTCCCGCTCTTTGCCGCTGCGCATGGCTACCGGTGGTGTGCTTGGCACCCTAGCCGTGGGCGGCGTCGTTGCCGTCAGCACGCAGAAGGACATCACACTTGACGTGAACGGCGAGACCACTCAGCTGGCCACCTTCGCCGGTGATGTCAACGCTGCCCTCGAGGCTGCCGGAGTCAACGTTGAGGGAGAAGACGTTGTCTACCCGGCCCTGTCGGAGCAGGTCGCTGACGGTGACTCGATCACCGTTCGCACTGCCAAGCCTGTCGCGGTTACCATCGATGGCGTCGAAAAGCAGCTCTCTTCCACCGATCTCACGGTGTCTGACCTGCTGGGCGGCCTCGATGGAATCGCCCCGGGTGCTGCCATCACTTCCGGTTCCAAGACCGTGGAGGAGGATGAAACGGTGACTGAGGGAATGAACCTTGAAGTGGTGTCCCCGAAGATCGTTAAGCTTACTGACGGCGGTTCCGTTTCCTATGCCAGCGTTGCGGCCAAGACTGTGGGGGACGTGCTCGAGGCTCGTGGAATCACGGTGGGCAAGGATGACCGCGTATCCCCAGCTCTGGATACGCCGGTGAAGGCCGGTACTGCCATTACCGTGGACCGCGTCGAGATCTCCGAAGAGGAAAAGACGGAGGACTTTGACGCGCCGGCTAATTATGTCGATGACCCAGAGCTCGAGGAAGGCACTGAGGAAGTCCGCGAGGAGGGAACCCCCGGTTCGCGCGCCGTGACCCGCAAGATTGTCAAGGTCAACGGCAAGGAAGAATCCAACGAGATTATCAAGGAAGACGTGCGCAGGGAGGCCGTTGCTGCCGTGATTGCGCGCGGAACCAAGCCGAAGTCCACCGCGCCGGCCGTTGCGGATGGCTCCGTGTGGGATTCCATCGCACAGTGTGAGGCAACCGGAAACTGGGCAATCAACACAGGCAATGGTTTCTCCGGTGGCCTGCAGTTCACCCCGTCGACCTGGGCTGCTTTTGGTGGCACCGAGTATGCCCCGGAGGCATGGCAGGCTTCTCGCGAGCAGCAGATCGCTGTGGCAGAGAAGGTTCAAGCCGCGCAGGGCTGGGGTGCATGGCCTGCGTGTACCGCCAAGCTCGGCCTGCGCTAAAGCTTACGAGCCACGCGTATTAGTCTGAGTGGTATGACTCAACCCCATCTGCTGGGCCCAGTGGAGATCCGCGAACTCGCCGCTGAGCTTGACGTGACACCGACGAAGAAGCTGGGCCAGAACTTTCTGCATGACCCGAACACCATCCGCCGCATCGTCGCTGCTGCCGACTTGTCCCCAGAGGACCGCGTGGTTGAGGTGGGCCCCGGGCTGGGCTCGCTGACCCTAGGTCTGTTGGGGGAAGTTGCGCACGTAACGGCCGTGGAAATTGACTCGCGTCTGGCTGGCAAACTCCCAGATACCGTGGCCGCGCGCGCAGCCGATTTTGCTGACCGTCTTTCGGTCGTGGAAAAGGATGCGCTCACCGTTGAGGCGGGCGAGTTGGGGGAACCCACCGCCTTGGTGGCCAACCTGCCCTATAACGTCGCGGTACCGGTTTTGCTCCACCTGCTGGAGGTCTACCCATCGATTCGCCGCGTTTTGGTCATGGTGCAGCTGGAGGTTGCTGAGCGCCTCGCCGCCGCGCCGGGCAACAAGGTCTATGGCATTCCTAGTGTGAAGGCATCTTTTTATGGCCCGGTTAGGCAAGCCGGGACAATCGGCAAGAACGTGTTTTGGCCGGCGCCGAAGATTGAGTCGGGCCTGGTGCGCATTGACTGCACCCGTCCCTTCGACGAGGCGCTGCGCCCGCGGCTTTTCGCGCTGATCGACGCCTCCTTTGCCCAACGCCGCAAGACCCTCCGCGCCGCCCTGGCGGGCTTTTATGGTTCCGCCGCGGCAGCCGAGGAAGCGCTGCGCGCGGCGAATATCGATCCGCGCCTGCGCGGCGAGAAGCTAGGCGTGGAGGATTTCGTTAGGTTGGCGGAAGCCTCATGAGCAAGACGGTAAACGAGTCTCCGCAGCTGTGGCAGGCGCGTGCCCACGCTAAGGTTAACCTGCACCTGGGTGTGGGCGAGGCCCGCGCGGATGGTTTCCACGAGCTGGCCACCGTGTTCCAATCCCTCGATGTACACGACCGCGTGAGCTACCGCTGGGGCGAGGGCTGTGCCGTGGAGGTCACGGGTAACCACGCGACAGGTGTGCCGGCATCGACCGAGAACCTGGCATGGCGCGCGGTGGAGCTGGTGACGAAAAACCTCATGCTACCGGCAGCTGGCACGCTCACGATGGAAAAGAACATCCCCGCTGCCGGCGGGATGGCCGGCGGGTCTGCCGATGCCGCCGCGGCCCTGCTTTTGGCCAATCACGCGCTGAGCGCTGAGTTTGGTCGTGAGCCTCTCAGCATGGAAAAGCTCTACGAACTCGCCGCGGAACTCGGCTCCGATGTGCCTTTTACCCTCATGGGCGGCACGGCTTTGGGACGCGGCCGCGGTGAGCTTCTGACTCCGATGCTTGCGCGTGGGCGCTATATCTGGGCGATCATCACCAATGCTGAGGGCTTGTCTACGCCGTCGGTATTCCACAAGCTGGATGAGCTGCGGGATGCCGGACGCGGAAGCGCCCCGCACCTCGATACTGAAGCCGTGGGCCAAGCCCTCGTAGGCGGCAACCCCCGTGAGCTCGCCGCAGTGATGCACAATGACCTCCAGCCAGCAGCGCTCTCGCTGCGCCCAGACTTGCGCAAGATTCTGGATACTGGTGAGGCCGCCGGTGCCCTCAAGGGAATTGTCTCCGGTTCTGGTCCTACCTGCGCCTTCCTCTGCGAAGACGAGGAGACCGCGCAGGAGGTGGTGGCCCAGGTGTGCGCCGATAACCGCGGTACTCGCGGATTGGTGACCCGCGGCCCAGCCACCGGCGCAACACTGGTCTAGCACTAGCAGGGTGAATGGTGGAGGCCCTTAGAGGACGGCCATCTCTACGGGCTTGACATCGAGCTTGTAGCGCTGTGGTTCTTGGTCGCCGAGGAGGTCAAGAACGACCAGTTCCTGCTTGTTTGCGTCGGTGACGTAGGCATAGCCGTTGGCTGCCTTCAGGATCGGCCCTGGTTGTTGCCACTCCTCGTTTTCCTTCCACTGGGAGATGGCGTCAATCTTCTTGGTTATCTCGCCGGAATCTGGGTCGATGATGTTGAGTGTGCCGTCGGTCGTGAGCACCAGTGCCTCGCCCAAGGGCCCGCGGGCCAAGGAACGGAACCAGTAGGACTCGCCGAGCTCGACCTTCGTGGCGGAGTAGTCCTCCGTATTGATGAGGGTCACTGAGGTGGGGCGCTCGAAGTCGGCATCTTTGTCGGTCTTGTTATCCGCCAGGATGATGTTGGATTCCTCTGATCCCGCGGAGTTGCCGGAGCGCTGGTAGCCGTCTTTGCCTGCATAGGCGGAAGCGTCGATCTTGTGGAATTCAGTTCCGTCGAAGACGATGGGCCCGTCCTCGCATCCGAAGAAGAGGGAGCCATTGCCAGCGGCAGCTTCGCCGTGAACACCAGGACACTCGGTGGTTTCCGCAAGGACCTTGCCAGACTTATCCACATGCTGGATGGTGTGGCGCTCATCTTCGGTGCCCTTCGTGGTGACCACGGAGCCGTCTTTCAGCGGAACCGCGACGCCGTGGTGCGCAGCACCTGTCTCGACGGTGTTGACCGGCTGGGCGTCTTCCTTGCCGAAGTCCTCGGTCTTGTAGATCTTTGCTACACCATCTCCGTCGGAGAAGAGCGCGGTAAAACCATCGTGGTGAACCACGTGGCCGGCGTGAGGTGCGTCGATGGAAGCGTCGTCAAGCTGCGGCTGAGCCGCGTAGTAGTGCTTGTGATCTCCGTGTGGCTTGGTGATGCGCCCGGTGTCGTAGGTGAGGAAGCTATCGCCTTTGGTCACCATGATGTGGCGGTTATCGCCGGCATCGCTAAGCCGGAGAAATGCTTTCAGTTCTTCGTTGTCGATGACCTCACCGGTCTCTCCATCGAGCGTGGTGAGGCCGTCCTTGTGGGAGATGAGGACACGGGGAGGAAGCTCTGCCACCTCGGTTTCGCCAGCAGAGGCTTCGAAGCCGTCATGGCTGTGCTCTCCGTTATGGCCTTCACCGTGTTCGTCATGCGCGTGGGAGGCTTCAGCGCTGGAGGGAGACGGAGCGTCATTGCTCTCGGGGGAGGAGCAGGAGGACAGGGTGAGGATGCTTGCGGAAAGTGCGGCGCACAGGATGAGGTGTTCTTTTTTCATGGTGTTGCAGAGTATTGGAAATGAAAATCGATAGCAATAAAGGTAATGGTGCGGGGGTAACCGGGCTGAGGCACTAAGATGGACTCTCGATATGGCGAACCTCATTAACCTGGAAAATGTAACCAAGTCCTTTGGTCTGAAGACCCTGCTGGACGGGGTCTCCCTCGGTGTTCAAACCGGTGACCGCATCGGCATCGTCGGCGTCAACGGCGGCGGCAAGACCACGCTGCTGGAGGTCCTCACCGGCATTGAGCCACCGGACGCGGGCCGCGTATCCCATAACTCTGACCTGCGCATGGCGGTGGTGACCCAACGCTTCGAGCTGGAGGAGTCCCTCACCATCGCCCAGGTCATCATTGAGCCGCTCGGGCTGGAAACCTTCGAGTGGGCATCCAACGCGAAGGTGCGCGATGTTCTCGGTGGCCTCGGCATCGTTGACCTGGGGCTGGACACTCCCGTTGGTTCACTTTCCGGTGGTGAGCGCCGTCGCGTCAACCTTGCTGCTGCGCTCGTTCAAGACCTCGACATCGTGGTGCTCGATGAGCCGACAAACCACCTTGACGTCGAGGGTGTGCAGTGGCTGGCCAGCCACCTGCTTTCGCGCAAACTGGCGGTGGTCGTTGTCACGCACGACCGTTGGTTCCTCGACACCGTCGCCACCACGACCTGGGAGGTGCACGATGGCGTAGTCGATGCCTACGAGGGCGGCTATAACGACTGGACTTTTGCCCGCGCTGAGCGCGCCCGCCAGGCTGATGCCATCGAGCAGCGCCGCCAGAATCTGGCGCGCAAAGAGCTGGCGTGGCTGCGCCGCGGGGCGCCTGCCCGTACCTCAAAGCCGCGCTACCGCATTGAGGCGGCTGAGGCACTCATCGCGGATGTTCCAGCGCCGCGCGACAAGGTCGAGCTCATGGCCTTTTCCAAGCAGCGCCAGGGGCGAGTCGTCATTGAGCTCGAGGACGCAAAGGTTACAACCCCGGACGGCCGCACGCTGGTAGATCACCTCACCTGGCGGCTGGCGCCGGGCGAGCGCATTGGCCTCGTCGGCGTTAATGGTTCCGGCAAGACCACGCTGCTGCGCGCGCTTGCTGGCGAAGTCGAGCTTGCCGCTGGCAAGCGCATTGAGGGCAAGACCGTGCGTCTGGGCTGGCTGCGCCAGGAGCTCGATGACCTGGATCCACAGCGCCGGCTTCTCGACGCTGTCGAAGACGTCGCCACCTACGTCCACCTGGGCAAGAAAGAGCTTTCTGCCTCTCAGCTGGCCGAGCGCCTGGGCTTTTCCGCCAAGCGCCAGCGCACACCCGTCGGTGATCTATCGGGCGGTGAGCGCCGCCGTTTGCAGCTGACCCGTGTGCTCATGGCGGAGCCAAACGTGCTGCTTCTCGACGAGCCCACGAACGACCTCGACATCGATACCCTCCAAGAGCTTGAATCCTTGCTGGACTCGTGGCCGGGAACCTTGGTAGTTATTTCTCACGACCGTTACCTCATCGAGCGCATCGCGGACAACACCTATGCGCTGTTTGGGGATGGCAAGCTCACCAACCTGCCGGGCGGAATCGAGGAGTACTTGCGCCGCCGCCAGGAGATGGAAGCCGCCACCGCCGGCGGTGTGCTCGACTTGGGCGAGGCCTCGAAGAACGCCGACGGTCAGCGTACGGAAACCGCCCCAGTTAAACGGCTGAGTTCCCAGGAAGAACGCGAGCTGACCAAGAAGATGAACGCGCTCGAGCGCAAGATGGGCAAGCTCGACGACAAGACGGCGAAGCTGAATGAAAAAATGGCGCAGGCCGCGGAGAAGATGTCTTCCGGAGAGGGAGACAGCGGCGAGCTGGCCAAGCTCGACGCCGACCTCAAAGCGGTGGCCGCCGAGCGCGAGGAGCTAGAGATGGAATGGCTGGAGCTAGGGGAGAAGCTGGAAGGCTAGTGTTCGACGGCTAGTGCTCGCCAGCGAGGGTCAGCTCTACCCGAAGAATGCTGCGATGGCGAGCATGGCCGGCAAGGAGAGAAAAGTGGTGAGGAAGACCGTATCGCGCGCCACCGTCTCTCCCGATTGGTAGGTCGCGGCGTAGTTATAAACATTCTGCGCGGTCGGAAGCGCAGACAAGATGAGTACCGCGTATAGCTCCTTGCCGCTCAGGCCCAAGGCTAGGCCCGTCGCCAAGGCGATGGCTGGCATGGCTACGAGCTTGAGCACGGTGGCGGTCATGGTTGGCAGGCGGTCGCTAGCCAGCAACCCGTCTCCGGTGAGGGAAGCGCCGAAACTCATCAGGATCATCGGGATGGAAGCCCCGCCGAGGATCTCGAGGGGAGCCATGATGACTTCGGGTACCTTCCAGCCAGCCGCAGAAACGATGAAACCGGCGACGGCAGCGATGACAACCGGCGCCGTGAGCCCGGAAAACACAGAGCTGCTTATCGAACGCAGGCTTGTCCCCTGTGCATTGAGACCGGCGATGATGAAGGGGGAGAGTACTGCCATCTGGAGTACGAGTGCTGGCACCACAAAGGTGGCATCACCGATGACATAGGTGGCGATGGGCAGCCCGATGTTGACGGAGTTGTAGTAGCTGGCTGCGGCCGCTCCGGCCATCGTCTCTGCCCCGCTCCGCCGGAAGAACAGCGCGCTGAGCACCGCATACAGGGCCATCGTGGCGACCGAGGCAATCGCGATGACAGCGACAACCGGAGACATAAAGGCAGAGGTATCCGAGGTGGCCACGCTGGAGAAGATGAGCGCCGGAGTCGCAGCCCAGAACGCTGTGCGGTTGAACTGCAGGCGCGCCTCACCGTGGCCGATAACGCCCCGGTGACCCAGAAAGAACCCCACACCGATAACCACAAAAATGATGGCAAATCCGGTTAAGACATCCAGCACCAGTGATCAACCTCTCGAAGAATCCTAAAAGCAAGTCTCCGGTCATTCTTCCACGCCGGTCCTTTCCACCGGCAGCTGATAACAAAGTGATATCGAAAATGCCGTATGACCGGGAAGTCTTTTTCAAGGCGGGCGGACTTATGGCACGGTGGTAGTTATGAATTCTTTGCGTCGTGTTTCCCGCCTGTCCGCTACCTCCGCCGTGGCAGTATCCCTCACCGCCCTTCTTTCGGTCTCCGCGGCCCAGGCCGCCCCGGCTAACCCATCGTCCGCACAGCCCCAGGAACTGAACCAGCTGTCTTCCCAGGCTATGGAGCAGGTCAACTCCTTTGAAGTCGAGCTTCCTGCGCAGGCTTATGACCTGGCTAAGCAGTACAACGTCCAGCTGCCGGACTTCATCAAGAAGCCGACCCCGGCGGTGGCCGATGAGCTCGTTGGCGCAACCCATGCCCACCTGATTAAGCAGGGCCACCACGAAGATGCCAACGCCAAGAACATCGCCCAGGAGTGGGCAAACCAGGCTGCGGCCGGCAAGGTTACCTTCCAGGACAATGCAGGCGATGGCCTGACTCATTTGGAAGAGGGCAGCGGTAACATTTACAAGCTCACGGAGCAGGAAGCTAAGGATCGCGTGAACTGGCTCAACCGCGATGTTCCTGTGACCAAGACTGACGGCACCGGCTTCGGCGTTGCGCAGGCCTTCGACGGCACCCACGTCTACGTTGCGGAGTACTTCTTCAACAAGTAGACCTTCACGCGGCCAATGATAAGCCGCTATTACAGAAGGCCCTGCCTGTAGCGGCAGGGCCTTCTGCACGTTTTCGCGGAGAAGGTTACAGTGGGGCCCATGATTTTGATCAACGTACAGTTCCACGTCAAGCCCGAGTACGCCGATACCTTCCTGGAAGAGATCGACTGGTACACCAAGGCCTGCCAGGCAGAGCCCGGCTGCATCGACTTCAAGTGGTTCCGTGATCCGGAAGACAAGCAGCGCTTCCTGCTCCTCGAGTCTTATAAGGACGGCACTGATGTCGACCACGTCAGCACCGAGCACTTCAAGCGCTCGTGCGAGGAGCTGCCGAAGTACCTGGTAGAGACCCCGGACATCATCAATACTTCCATTCCTGGTAAGACAGCATGGGATAAGATGGCTGAATTCTCGGTCTAAACCCCACGCGTTTACAAAAGCCGCCCGGCAGAAGCCGGGCGGCTTTTAGCGATCATCAGGGGCTTTTAGCTAGCGGGAGCAGACGGTGGTGAGGTCCTTTTCCTCGTTGGCGTATTGCTCCATGGCGTCGTACAGCGCATCCGCGTAAAGATGTGCGCCTTCGGGGAGCGGGTGGACGCCGTCGTCGTAAAGCATGGCAGGGTTCTCCTGAGCCATGCCGCACCAGTCTGCGATGTAGACGTTGTCGTGAGCAGTCGCGGCGTCAATGATTTCGGCGCGTGCCTGTCCCATCCAATCGCGCTCGCCGTAGGGCAAGACGAGGATCAGCGTGCGCTCGGGGCCGACGATGTCGATGAGCTCGTCCATCTGGCCCTCAAACGTAGCCCCGTTGGTTCCCAAGCCCACAAACACGGTGGAGCGCAACTGCCCGGAATCCTTCTGCGCCTTGATGACGGGAAGGGCTGCCGAATAGTGGCGGGAGATCGTGGCGTCGATGCTAATGCCCGGGAAACGCTCATTGAGAGCCTCGGAGGCAGCGAGCATGACGGAATCACCGATAGCACTAATCTCGTTTCCAGTGGGAAGCGCACGCTTTTCCTTCGGCTTCGTGGTCTCGGAAGGCTTTGCGGGGACAGACGATGACTGTGCCGGGGCAGAATTCTCCGCCTGTTCGTTGGACAGCGCCATGCGCTCGAGCTCGCGCTCCAGTTCGCTCTTATCCTCCGAAGTCACCAGCGCGTAGCCCACGCCCAGTACGGAAAGAACAACGAGGACGGGAACGGCAGGCCACATGGCCTTGCCAAAACCATCTTTGACCTCTTGCGCGCTGGGGCGTGCAGCCCAGTAGGCGTGCCACGTAGGGCGGAATCCGGCGCGGCGGAAGGGATTTTCTACAAACTGGTAGGTCACCTCAGCCAGCACGCAGCTCAGCGGAAGCGACAGGAGGCCTAGGAGCCAGGAGGGGGCGTCGGACAGCGCGTGGACAATCATTACCACCGGCCAGTGCCAGAGGTAGAGGGAGAACGAGCGCTGGCCCAGCCACCGCATCACACGGGTGCGGAAGATCCACGTGAGGGGACCAGATTCGCGCACCACTGCCCAAATCATTGCCGCGCCGAGGACACTGGTAAGGACGAGGCCGCCGCGGTAGGTGAAATCCCGATCCGCGCCCATCCACACCAATTGCGCGAGGTAGCCAACTAATGCGAAGGAACCAACGGTTCCGGCGAGAACGCCCTTGTTTGCGGCCGGCCAAGAATCCGCGTCCATGTCCTTGTCGGTGGAGGTCATGAGGAGGGACAGCATCGCGCCGATGAGGAGACCGAACGCGTGGGTATCGGTGCCGTAGTACACACGCGTGGGATCCTCGCCCGGGCTATAGAGCAGTGCCATGGCGACGGCCGAGGCACATGCGAGGATGAGCGATACGGCGATGGGCAGGCGCTTGGGCTTGCGGCGGGAAAAGGCAAAGACGCCAAGCATCAACAGCGGCCAGATCAGGTAGAACTGTTCCTCGACAGCCAAGGACCAATAGTGGGCGAAAACTTGTACTTCATTAGGCGCAAAATAGGTTTGGCTCGTGGCGATTTGGGTCCAGTTGTTGACAAAGAAGAACGTGCCCAAGAATTGTTCGCGGATGCCAACGGCCAGGTCCCCACCAATGAGCGACACTATCGCTGTGCATATGGACAGGACTATGAGTGCGGCCGGGAGGATTCGCCGGAAGCGGCGGAGCCAAAAGCCTTTGAGGCTGATGCGTCCAGTGACGTTGAACTCGCGAACAAGCAGCGAGGTGATGAGGAACCCGGAAAGGACAAAGAACATGTCCACACCGAGGTAGCCGCCGGGGAGAATATCCCCGAAGAAGTGGTAGATCACCACGGCGAGAACCGCTAGACCGCGCAGACCATCCAGGCCCGGCACTTGGCGCAGGCGGGCGCGCGCACGGCGCTTTGAGCCAGCGGGGGCAGTGGGGCCAGAGGCGGTTGCGTTGCGGGCGGATGCAGAAGCAGCTGCTGGAGCTGCGGCGGCTGTGCCCGCCGCGACGGTTGCGGTTGCAGGGGCGGCTGCAGCGGCGGCAGTGGGGGAAGCCTGTGCTACTCGCCGCTTTTCTGATCGGCGTTTTTCCTGCTTGGCGCTTAACGCCCCGACGGATTGCGAGCGGCGGGCCAGAGCACGCGAAATCTCGTTCTCGGTGCCGGGTGAAGCCTTCTTCTCAGGTTGCTTGGATTCCCCGGTTCCTTTGCTCTTTTGGGGCGTTGTGGTTTCCCGGGGCTTTGCGGCCGCCTCGGTCTTTGTCTCCTCGTTGGCCTTTGCAGTCGCCGGGGCTTTCTTGGGTTTCGGGGCCGTCGCGGCCTTTTCGGCTCCTTCTTGCCGCTTGGGGTGTGCTGGAGCCGGGGAAGGAGACTGTGCTTTGTCGCCGTGTGCAGGTGGCTGCTTCGCAGCGGGCTGAGTTTGTGATGGCTTGGTTGTTGAAGCCTTGTCGGCGCTGGGCGTTGCAGGTGCCTGGCGTCGTTGGGCGGGAGCCTGCGGGTTCGGGTGCCGCGGAATGGCCCGACGTGGGCCGCGTCGACCGGCCGAAGCTACTTCGGCCTCTTCGCGGGCTTTAACTAGTTTGGCCTTTTTCACCGCCGAGGCTTTGGGAAGTGCATCCGGAGTCAGATCTAGAGTGAAGTCTTCAGCCGAACGTGGGCGTACGCGGCCAGGCCGAGAGGCAGGACGCTGGGCATTACGGGGTCCGTGCCCAGTGGGTGCTGGTGGAGTCTTAGGGGCGCTTGCCTTAGCAGGCTTATCGTTCGCGGTAGGCGCGGTGGACTTAGCAGGTGGCGGGGACTGAGAAGGCGTAGCAGGCGCAGTGCGCGCGGAAGTTGCAGCGGGTGAAGGCGAGGTAGTTTTCGAGGAATCCGCCGAGGAGGACGGAGCGGGACTCGATGCAGACGACTCGCCCTTTGCCAAACGTGACATCATCGACCGCAAAAACTTCTTCACTACACACTCCGCAGGTAGACACCGGGGTTCGGGTACTGAGGCTCAGTAACCCGAGTAATCCTACTCTGTGCGTACGGGCTACTCGGGCAAGGCTGCGGGGGAGCGTGTTAGGTGCGCAAAAGCTGGCGAAGGACGGTGCTAACCCCGTTGTTGGTATTAGCTGGGGCGATGATATCTGCGATTTCCTTCAGCTGAGGATGCGCGTTTTCCATGGCCACAGCCGTCCCGGCGGCGCGCAGCATCTCGAAATCATTGAGGTAGTCACCGAAGGCGACAGTGGCTGCGATCGGAATACCGGCGAGCTCAGCGAGCTTAGTTAGCGCCGTACCTTTTTCCACGCCGCGGGCCATCACATCGAGCCAGACCTTGCCGGATACCGCGACATTGTCCTCCGGGACGGCGCGGACGATGGGACCGTAAATGTGCGCCTCAGAACCAGATTCGCAGAAAATAGCAATCTTGATGATGTTGCTCTCCGGCACTGCATCCAAGTCATCGACCCAGGTGACCGCCTTGTAGTACTTTGCAATCTCTGTACGTGCCGCGTCTGACACATCCCGTGCAACGTAGGCGGTCTCCGGGGAACATAGAACTATGGTATGTTCCACGTCGATGGCCGCAACAGCCTCTCGTGCCGCGTGCACGGTGGATTCCGCAAGCGGGAATGCTGCGATGATCTCACCGCCGCGCATGATGACCGAGCCGTTTTCGGCGATAAACGTTTCGCCTTTCGGGAACATGTCCTTCAAGGTGGCCAGTTGGCGCCCCGAGGCCGGAACCAGCTCGCAGCCGCGGGCAGTGGCCAGGTCCTGGAGCTCCGAAAAGTCTGCAGGGAGTTGGCCATGCGCGTCGAGGAGCGTGCCGTCCATATCAAGGGCAACAAGTTGTGGGAGCAAGTAAGTCACACCAATCTAAAAGTGTTGGGCTAGAGGCAGGGAACCATGTCCAACGTAGCGCCAAGAAATAGGTGGCTGAAACTTTTGTGATATGGAACACTGGTGCGCATGACTACGACTGATCCAGTACTCGTTTCCGTGCGCAACCACACCGGTGTTCTCGAACTCAACAGGCCGAAGGCCCTGAACTCTTTGAAGCCGGACATGATTGACATCATCCGCCGCTCCCTCGAAGCGTGGGCGCAGGATGACGACATCGAGCAGGTCCTTATTTACTCCAACAGTCCCAAGGCATTCTGCGCTGGCGGCGATGTGCGTCACGCGCGGGAGGGAATCGCGGAAGGCAAGCTGGAAGAGGTTGATGCCTTCTTCGCCAGCGAGTACCTCACCAACGGCGATATCGCCGAGTTTCCGAAGCCCTACATCGCCGTCATCGACGGCGTCGTCATGGGCGGTGGATTGGGCATTTCCCTGCATGGTTCGCACCGCGTGGTGACAGAGAAGGCCTTCGCTTCGATGCCCGAGATGAACATCGGATACGTCACGGACGTCGGAGTAGCTTATGCGGCCCAGCGCATGGTGGGCACCCGCGGCGTAGCTTCGCCGGGTTTGGCAAAGTTTTGGGGGCTGAGCGGGTACCGCATGTATGCCGCCGACATGCTGTGGACGGGCGTGGCAACCCACGTGGTCAAGGATGCCGCCGAGCTGATTGAAGCCGCTATCGAGCGCGGTATTGATGCCGCACTGGAAGAGCTGGCCCTACCCGCGCCACAGCAGCCAGCACCGCTCGAGCAGGTGGCTCAAGACCTGGAGGAGACCTTCGCGCTGCCCACGTGGGAGGAGATTTCCGCGGAGCTGGACAAGCGCCCGCAGATCGCCGGCGAGGTGCGTCGCCTCATGGCAGCCGCGTGCCCAGCCGCCATCATCGCGGCCAATGAGCTCTATGAGGCGGAAGCCGCTGTCGACGATATCCGTGAGGCGCTCCTGCTAGAACTCAAACTGGGCATGCACATGTACCGCCGCCCTGACTTTTCCGAAGGCGTGCGTGCGGTACTGGTGGACAAGACCCAAGACGCAGCGTTTAACCCGGCGACCACGGAGGACGTTGACGTCGAAGAATTCCGCGCGGTGCTCAGCTCCTAGTGGTTATAGCGGGCGTGCCCGCTGGTATGCGGCGCGCGCCCGTTGCTCATCCACTCCCGCCGGCACCGCAACATTGAGCGTGGCCTGCGCGGAGGCCCGTGATGGCGCGGGCAGGTGAAACGCGGGGGCGTCAGAAAGTGCCAGGCCTTGGCGGCCGTCGGGTAGCTGCACTGGCAACAGGGTCCACAGCCCCAGAATTGGCATGGCTAACTGCGGCAAGCGCAGAGAGCGTGCCTCGGGGATGGGTACGCGGGCGCGAATCAGCTCGGGGATGGCATTGTCATATCCGAAGCGGCGCAGGTTCGCCGCGGCGTGGGCGGACATGGAACCGGAGAGCTCGTCTGCCCATGCCCACGTGAAGGTGTTCGTCGTGGCGTTGAGGGTGGCGATGAGATGGGAGGGAACCGTAAGCGAACCATAATCGGAGTTCACCACGGTGCGCGACGTGTCAGGGTCAAGGTCAGCCCACAGGTTGGGGAATCGGGCCTCCAGGAAGAAATTGTGCTCGGTGGCCATAAAGTGGGCGTCGGCCAGCACATCGCGTGCGCTGAGCCCGCCGTGGCCCGAAGGATGGGGGAGAGCCGCGATCCGGATGCCGTGGAAGTGCGCGAGGCCTTGTACAACATCTGGTGCCACGCCCACATAGGAGGCGAGCTCGGCGGTGGCGAGGTGTTCGTCGACGCCTCCCTCAATATCCCCCGTATGCTCAAGCCCGGCCAGGATGCTGACACGGGGATCGGGGTGGATCTCCGCGAAGTTGACGGCGACGAGCGCCTCGCCCTCGCCCTGCGGGACGCGGATGACTGGGCGGTCACCCACGAGCCGCCGCGCCAAGCCGCGGAGCAGGGCGGAATCGGGTTGCGGGCCGTGGAACTCCGGTTGCGGCGCGTGTTCCGTCAACCCCGTAGACCAGTGCAAGCGGCCATCCTGGATTGTGGCTAGGCGCAGGCCATCGAAGTCATAGGTCCCAGAGGCGGTAGTAAAACGCACCACTGCGCGCTGATCGGTGGCGGGCTCGGAGTCGGAAGATGCAAAGTTCACCTCGACGTCGCGCACGTCGCCCAAGCGTGAGGAGAACGCGGCGTCGATGCCGGCTTGAATGAAGGCGCCAGCGGAGTACAGGTCCTGGGCTGAGTCCATTAGTGCTCCTTGACTTGGTTTTATTCCCTGAAGAAGGGATGCTCGATAGCCTCCTCATATGCCTGAAGGAGGGCTTGGGTGGATTCTACCCAGGAATACTTTTCGGCTTCGCGGCGGGCGGCAGCACCCATCGTCTCCCGACGCGTGGCGTCACGAAGAAGATTGACGGTAGCGCTGGCCCAGGCCTCATCATCGGCATCGGGTTCGATGAGATGTCCTGTAACGCCTTCCTCAATGACGAAGGGAATACCGCCGGCATTCGTGCCGATGACCGGCACACCCGAGGCGAAGGACTCTAGCGCCACAAGGCCCAGTGTCTCCGTGGCGGAGGGGAAGAGGAAGACATCTCCGACAGCGAAGGCAGCGGCGAGCTCCTCGCCGGACAAGTAACCGGTGAACACGGTGTGCGAAGGATCGAAGTTGGCCTTGAGCTCCTCCAGCGCAGGGCCATCGCCGACGACGGCAAGGCGGGCGTCACCAAGCTCTGTCCGCACCAGGTGCATTACGTGGTCGAGGCGCTCCAAGTCCTTTTCCTTGGAGACCCTCCCGATATAGGTCACCAGCGGGGAGTCCGGGTTACCACCGGTGAGGCGCTCGCGCATCTGCGCGGTGGCGCGGCTGGGGTGGTAGGCCTGCGTATCGACAGCCTTGGGCCACAGGTGCACGTTGTGGATCCCCACCTCCCGAGCCTTATCCACCATGGGGCCTGAGGTGCATAGGTTCACCGCAGCCTGGTTGTGCAGGTACTTCAGAGCGGCCTCAGTCAGCGGGCGGGTCCACCCGATGCCCAGTGCATCGACGTATTCAGGCACGTTGGTGTGGAAGCTAGCCACCAGCGGCACGGCATCGCGCTGCGCGGCAAAGACACCGAGCGCCGCTGTCCAAATGGGATTGACCGCGTGGATGACATCGGGATCGAAATCCCTGATTTCCTTGAAGAACTTCCACGAGGGCAAGCCGAATTTGATTTCCGGGTAGACCCACAGCGACAAGCTGGGTATGCGGGTGACCTCGAAGCCGGCGTAGGTTGCAGGGGCCTTGCCCGTGGCAAAAATCCGGACCTCATGGCCCATCGCGGCCAGCTGGTCCAGAGTGCGCGTCAGGCGCGTGACCACGCCGTCGATCTTGGGGAGGAAGACCTCGGTAACGATTGCGATGCGCACGGAGGACTAGGCCTCCGTGGAGGGGACGCCGGCGTGCTGCTGGCGCGTCCACAGCGATTGCGCCGGAATCTTGGAGCGGTCAGCGCGGTCGGCGTACTTGCGTGCGACTTCCTCCACCTCGTGCAGCAGCCCTTCAGACAAGGTGGTCGGTTCCAGCCCCAGGTTGAGGAAGGTGTCGTTGGTGACGTGGAGCTCATTTTCCGCGGATTCCTTGCGCGGGTTCGGCACGTAGGCCACCTCTGCGCCAGAGATCTTCGCAACCAACTCCGCTAAGTCACGTACGCGGTGGGTTTCCGTCATCTGGTTGATGATCTTGACGCGCTCACCGCGCGCCGGCGGGTTCTGCAAAGCTAGCTCGATGCAGCGTACCATGTCCCGGATGTGGATAAAAGCGCGGGTCTGGCCACCGGTGCCGTGCACGGTCAGTGGGTAGTCGATGCCGGCTTGGATGAGGAAGCGGTTGAGCACCGTGCCGTAGTCACCGTCATAATCAAAGCGGTTGATAAGGCGCTCGTCCTTCTGGGTCTGCTCCGTGTGCGTGCCCCAAATGATGCCCTGGTGCAGATCGGTGATGCGCAGCTCATCGTTCTTGGCGTAGTAGGCAAACAGGTGCTGGTCCAGCACCTTCGTCATGTGGTAGACCGAGCCCGGGTTGGAGGGGTACAGGATCTGCTGCTTGACGACGCCCCCCTCACCCGCATCCACCTGCACGTCCAGGTAGCCTTCCGGGATCTTCATTCCGGCGGTGCCGTAGCCGTAGACACCCATGGTTCCCAAGTGAGCGACGTGGATATCCTGCTCAGATTCCACGATGGCGGCGAGCAGGTTGTGGGTGGCGTTGATGTTGTTATCCACCGTGTAGCGCTTGGTGCGCGAATTTTTCATGGAATAGGGGGCGGCGCGCTGCTCAGCGAAGTGCACCACGGCATCCGGGCGTTCGGTATTCAGGAACTCGAGCAGGTCGTCGTAGTCCTGGGCCACGTCGAGGTTGCGGAAGCCAATGGTCTTGCCGGAAACCTCGGTCCACGCAGCCAGGCGTTCCTCAATGGAGGCGATGGGTGTTAAGGATTCCGCGCCCAACTCCTCATCGATGGCGCGCCGGGAGAGGTTATCCACGATGATGACGTCATGGCCTTGGTCGGAGAGATAAAGGGAAGCGGGCCACCCACAGAAGCCGTCTCCGCCGAGAATCGCTACCTTCATTTTTTTATCTCTCCACATCTCTGTCGGCGGCAAGCACTTTTCAATACCTTACCGTTGACGGCCCTCACATGAGGGCCGTCAACGGTAAACAGTGAGTGAATGTTTCCTCGGGCTGCACCGTTAAGCCGAGGCATGGCGCAGGGCGCTGAAGACCAGGTGCCCAGAGCAAGTTCCGGAAACGCGCCCTGTACACTGGCGCGCATGCTTGAAGCCGTGCTCAATGCCTTCGCCGATTCCGTCAACGCCTTATTGATCGGAATCTTGGTGGCTATCGGCATCATGCTTCCGCGGGGCAGCTACCGCAAGATTGCGGCCCTCGTCATCGTCGGCGACTGGTTCGGTGTGCTCACCGCCGCCGCCGTGGTGATGTTCGTGTTCGTCGGCATCCAGGACAAGGTTGCCGCGGCCTTGGAATCGCCTCTGCTGGGGTGGGGGCTGGTAGTCATCGGCCTTGCGCTGGGCCTTTTAGCCTGGCGCTCCCAGGGCGAACCCAACGACTTGGTGCAGAAACTCCTCGGCCCGCTGCGCACTCCTTCGGCCAAGACTGTTGTGGTGGGCTATGCCATGGGAGTTATCCAGTCCTTGACCTCCGTGCCTTTCTTCTATGGCCTGATGCACCTAGCGGCCGGGGACTTTAGCAATACCGTTAAGTATGGTGGCCTCTTTTTCTACGCCACGTTTGCGCTCTCGCTGCCGACGGTGTGCGGATTATTCATCGCCCTTGTGCGGGCGAAGCCACAGTCCTGGGCCGGACGCGCCTTTGCGTGGGCCCGGGAGAACTCCACCACCGTGGCATTGTGGAGCGGCTACGGCGTGGCCGCTTTCCTGGTGGTCATGGGCATCTTCGCTCTGCTTTAGGGGCTTGCCTTCAAGGCGACTCGGCAGCTGTCCTAGCTTCGCGGTGGTGGAACTGCCCTAGTTGCCAAAATTCTGGCCAGATCGTGCGGCAGGCTCGGGAGTTTTGGCAACAACGGCAGTTGCGACTGCTAGTCGTAGAGGACGGCGTCGAGAGGGAGGGCGTCGCCAAGCAGCGCCTGATTTTTTGAAATTTCGACGTAGCGCGCGGCGTGCGGTATGAAGGCGGCGGATTCCTCAGGGCTCAGCTCGCGCCGCACCTTGGCTGGAACCCCGGCGGCTAGTGTGCCGGCGGGAATGTCCTGGCCTTCGAGCACCACCGCGCCGGCGGCGATGAGAGAGCCAGGGCCCACGGTGGAGCCGGAGAGCAAGGTGGCTTTCATCCCGACGAGCGTGCCCGCACCCACCCGCGTGCCGTGGAGCATGGCCATGTGGCCCACGGTGACATCATCCTTCAGCACACACGGCTCGGTGGATTCAACGTGGATGACGCAGTTGTCCTGGATATTGACGCGGGCGCCTAGACGGATGGAACCAACGTCCCCGCGCAGCACGGAGCCATAAAACACGGAGGAGTCAGGGCCGATGGTGACGTCACCGATGATGGTGGCATTCGGGGCGATCCAGGCGCTGCGGTGGATGCGGGGAGTGCGTCCTTGGAAGGGAAGGATGAGCATGGCAGGCTAGCTTTCTTCAGGGGTGGTTTCGATGGAGACCGCAAGCGACTCGGAGACTTCATAATCGCCGGGCGTGGCGCTGATCTGGGCCAGCATGTCCCGTTCCGCAGGGGATAGCGGGATGGCCCAGCCCCGCTTGGGATCATGGACCGGACGCTGTGCCTTCGTCGTGGGGGAAAGATGCACCGTGGTCTTAGAGCCACTTAAGCGCGCGGGCTCGCCGGAGCGCGCCACCTCACTGAGTACCTGTGCGCCGGCTGGGGAGGTAACCAGGATGATGAGGCCGCCGGCCGTGTGGACGGACAGGTGGTCTACGGAGACCTCGACGGCGTGGGGATCCGGGGAGGCCAAGCGGACGGTGGGGGAGCCGCCGAGCTTATCGACGATATCCTTTACCGCGGAAAACAAACTCATGGCGCGATCCTAGCGCGGGGGTACCATCGTGCAGTGTGATTGACGCGAAAGATACAGCACTCGTCATTGAAGGCGGCGGTATGCGCAATTCCTATACCGCCGCGTGCATCGTCAAACTCCTAAAGGAGGAGGTGGAATTCGGCTGGGTCGGAGGCGTGTCCGCGGGCTCCTCGCACACCGTGAACTTCCTTTCCCGCGATGTGGTTCGCTCCGAGGAATCCTTCGTGGACTTTGCCAAGAACCCCAGCTTCGGCGGCCTGGGCTCACTGTTGCGCGGTAGCGGCTACTTCAATGCGGAGTTCATCTACGAGAAGGCTGCGGACCAGGACATGCCCTTTGACTGGGAAGCCTTTGACGCTAACCCGGCGCAGGTGTGCATTTCCGCCGCGCGCGCAGATACGGGGGAGAGCGTGTATTGGGGGCGTGAAGACATCAAGACGCAGGAAGACCTGATGGTGCGTGTGCGCGCCTCCTCGACGCTGCCGTTGATCATGCCGATGCGCGTCATCGACGGTGCGCCGTATGTCGACGGCGCCATGGGGGAATCCGGCGGCATCCTCATCGAGCAGGCGGAGAAGGCCGGGTTTGAGAAGTTCCTGTTCCTGGGGTCGAAACCGCGTGGCTACGTGCGGCCTGAGGTGGGGCGGCCGGCGGCGCTGCGGCGAATCTTCCGAAAGTACCCTGCCGTAGCGGAGGCGATGATTGCTCGGCCGGCCCGGTACAACGCCTCCAAGGACCGGCTTCTGGAGCTGGAAAAGGAGGGGAGCGCACAGCTTTTCTTCCCGGAGGATATGCAGGTGGCATCGACTGAGCGTTCTGTGACAAAGCTGCGCTCCAACTATGAGGCTGGGCGCGCGCAGACCTATGCCGAATGGCCGGCGTGGAAGGAATTCCTCAGCAGCTAGTGAGCTCAGCGGGGTCGTGCGCGACTCACTTTTGCCAACACGGTGTGAGTCGCGCCTCCTCTAGGGAGGAGAAGCGGACCCATGCATGGAGTTTTCTGAGTGTTTTCTTACAATGATTTCCCGTGTTGGCACTATTTGATGGAAATATTTGGCTGAGCATTTTCTTTATTGCTTTGCTCGGCACGTTATTTGGCATGATTCCTTTTGGCCCGCTGCGCTTCGGCGCAGCCGGCACCTTGTTCGTGGGATTGGCCATCGGCGCCTTTATCGATCTCGACGGCACGATTTTAAGCAGCCTGCAGGAGATGGGCCTTGGCCTCTTCATCTATATGCAGGGCTTGTCTGCCGGCGAGCGCTTCTTCAAAGGCTTCTCTGAACAGCTCAAGCACATGATTACTGCCGCGATAGCGGTGGTGGGTGCTGCCGCCGTGGCACTTCTCGCGGGCGGCTGGTTGGGACTGTCGCCCTTGCTCTCCGTGGGCGTGTTCTCCGGTGCGACGACCTCGACGGCATCGCTTGCCGTGGCGCAACAGCAAACGGGCGAGGAACTGCCGGCCGTGGGCTACTCCTTGGGCTATCCGGTAGGCGTGGCCGTCGCTATCCTCCTTGTAGCTTTTCTGCTCAAGCAGTCCTGGCCGGCCACTAAGGATAAGGACAATTCTGCGGAGGAGGTCTTTCGCTCCCGGACTATTCGGGTAACCAAGGACATCACCTACGAGGAGCTGGTGGAGCGATTCGAGGATCAGTTCGTTATTGCCACGATTCGCCGTGGCAATACCCGAACCGTGGCCGGGGACCATCCGGAGATTCGCAAGGGTGACATCCTGCGCGTACTCGTGACGAAGGCGAAAAGGCACGAGCTTACCGCTGCTCTAGGCAAGCGCCAGCCTCAGGTGCCCTTCGTGGACAAGCGTTTGGTCATTGAAACCGTGGTGGTGTCGAACTCCGATATTGCTGGTCGAACCGTGGAGGACCTCAACCTCTTCAAGCGCTATGGTGGCCGCATTGTCCACGTGCAGCGCGGTGATGAAGAGTTCCTGGCTAGCTTCGATACGCACCTCGATGCAGGTGACCGGGTGACGGTGATTGTGGATCAGGATCGCCTGGGTGATATTCGCGATTACTTCGGTGACTCGGTTCAGGGTTACTCGCAGCTGAACTGGGTTGCTGTCGGTGGTGGTCTGTTCTTGGGCTACCTCATCGCGCTCATTGTGGTTCCGCTACCAGGTGGTGCGTCCTTTGAGCTTGGCTTTGCGCTGGGCCCATTGATTACCGGACTTGTTCTCGGAGCTCTGCACCGCACGCGCCGCGTGCCCTGGAAGGTTCCGGCTTCTATCAATCTGGCTCTTCAGCAGTGGGGCCTGGTTATCTTCTTGGCTTCGGTGGGCTTGGCCTCAAGTGAAGCTTTCCAGTCCACGGCATTCTCCTGGATGGGCCTGAAAT
Source organism: Corynebacterium sp. HMSC072A02 (assembly GCF_001810085.1). Classification (NCBI taxonomy): domain Bacteria; kingdom Bacillati; phylum Actinomycetota; class Actinomycetes; order Mycobacteriales; family Corynebacteriaceae; genus Corynebacterium; species Corynebacterium sp. HMSC072A02. The sequence continues at coordinate 123,683 of NZ_KV799849.1, forward strand.
GCATGGTTCTCGCCGCCATCATTACCGTGGTTGTCGTCGTCCTCTTCGCTGTGGCTAACAGGTTCCTCGGCCAGTCAGAAACCCGCACCGCGGGCGGCGTTTCCGGCATCTTTGGCCAGCCTGCCGTGGTCGACTACGCCACAGGAATCAGCACGGATTCCCGCATTATGACTGGCTACGCGGCCACCATTGTGGTGGCGCAGATAGTCAAAATCGTGGTCATTCCGTTGATGCTCACGGTCTAATCTGCCACGAAAACTGCTGCGGGGAGCCTAGTCAGTGCTCCCCGCAGCTGGCCGTTTTGGAGCCTTCACCGCACTTCAAACTGTTTTGTGTCGTGCTGCTTTGGGATTGTGCGAGCATACATTGATGCAAAAGGGTGGCGCGGCACACAATCCATCGGTACGATTCTGGTTAACTTCGTACAGTTTGGAGAGCGAAATATGGACATCGTTATTGCGGGCGCTGCCCGCACGCCTTTCGGCAAGTTGCTTGGTTCCCTTGCACCCTTGTCTGCGACGGAGCTTGGCTCCCGCGCCATCGCTGCCGCACTCGAGCAGGCACAGGTTCACCCTGACGACGTCGATGCCGTGATGTGTGGCCAGGTTCTGCAGGCTGGTGTGGGGCAGAATCCCACGAAGCAAGCAGCACTCGGGGCAGGGATTTCTCCGAACGCGCACACCGCAACGGTCAACAAGGTCTGTTTGTCTGGTTTGACCGCGATTATCGACGCCTCCCGGCTCCTTCGCTCCGGTGAGGCCACGGTGGTGGTCGCTGGGGGAATGGAGTCGATGTCAAACGCGCCGCACCTACTGCCGCAGTCACGCAGTGGGAAGAAGTTCGGTACCGTCGAACTGCTCGATCATATGGAACACGATGGCTTGCGCGCGGCCGACCTGGGGATTTCGATGGGCTCGCTGTCAGAGAAATATGCCGAACGCTATCCCGCAACCCGCCAAGAGCAAGATCGCTGTGCCGCGTTGTCCCACCAGCGCGCTGTGCAAGCGAGTGAGGAGGGGGCCTTCGACAAGGAGATCGCTCCCATAACGGTATCGAGCAAGCGCAGCGAGGTCCTCATCTCACGCGATGAAGGAATTCGGGAAGGGGTTACTGAAGAAACCTTGGCCGGGTTGCGACCAGCTTTTCAGAGCGATGGGAGTATTACCGCTGGCAATTCCTCACCCATCACGGATGGGGCGGCTGCAGTAGTTCTCACCACACGTGAGCACGCGGAAAAGGAAGGACTGCCGGTCATGGCGGTCCTACGGGCGCCAGGGCAGGTAGCCGGTCCGGATTCATCCTTGCAGGAGCAACCCGCTCGGGCTCTCCTCGCAGCCCTTGAGCGCCAAGGCTGGGGCATTGCTGATCTCGATCACATTGAGATCAATGAGGCTTTCGCCGCAGTGGTGGTTCATTCTGCCAAGGTCCTCGGTATCAATCCCGATGATGTGAACCCGCAGGGCGGTGCGATTGCCCTGGGGCATCCTATCGGTGCATCCGGTGCCCGGCTCGTAGCCCATGCGGCGCATCGCCTTGCGAGCGGCCAGGCCCATCGCGCGGGTGTCACTTTGTGCGGCGGCGGTGGCCAGGGTGAAGCGCTGTTGCTTGAAGCTCCACACTAGAACGCGCCCGATTGTCCATAAAGAGGAGGAATAGACGATGACGAATGAAATTATCCACGACATCCGCGGCCATGCTGGTGTTCTTACGCTAAACCGGCCCAAGGCCATTAACGCGCTAAATCAGACAATGATTGATGAGATGACGTCAGTTTTGAAGGACTGGCAGGACGATGATCGCGTCAAGCTCGTTATCCTCCGGGGCGCGGGTGATCGTGGGCTGTGTGCTGGTGGCGATGTTGCGGCCTTGTACCACGATGCACTGGAGGGCGGCACGGCAGGCGCCCATTTCTGGAAGACGGAATATGAACTGAACTATTTAATCTCCACCTATTCCAAGCCCTATGTGGCGCTCATGGAAGGCATCGTGCTGGGCGGCGGAATTGGTGTCTCAGCGCACGCCTCACACCGCATTGTTTGCGAGGATTCGCGCATTGGAATGCCGGAGGTTGGGATTGGGTATTCGCCCGATGCCGGTGGGTCCTATCTTCTGTCCCGAGCTGCGGATCGTCTTGGCCGGCACTTGGCGTATACCGCGATCCACGTGGGGGCCGCGGAGGCGATCGATACCGGCTTCGCGGACTACTTCGTGCCCAAGGACAAGCTCGATGCTCTCGTTGAGCAGCTGGTGGAGACGGGCGACCCAGCCGATATTGAGAAGTTCACTGAGTCAGTGGGCCCAGGCTTCGGTAAGGACCGCGCCGAAATGGTGGACGTCTACGCCGCAGACACCGCTGAAGAGACCCTTGCCCGCCTGCAAGAACGTGCAGCAGCAGGCGGCGACGGGCATTGGGCGGCGAAGGCCGCCAAGCGGATGAGCTTGAATTCCCCGCTGGGCATTCGCGTCACCGAGGAATCCTTAAATCGCAATGCGACGATGAGCTTCGCGGAGACCTTGACCCAGGAGTTCTGGATGTCCGTGAACATGCAAAAACACAAGGAATTTGTGGAGGGAATTCGCGCGCAAATCGTGGATAAGGACCGCAATCCCTCCTGGGAATATGAGTCCATCGGCGCCGTCCCCGACGACGTGGTGGCTTCTGTCCTTGAACCCATCGAGGGCAGCGTGGAAGCCCCAGAATTCAACGATCACCACTGATTAAATACCAATCAAGAACCACAGGAAGGACACTATTACCATGGCAATTCTTAGCGAGAAGCGCGGCCGCGTCGCACTCATCACGCTCAATCGTCCGGAGGCGCTTAATGCCCTGAACAACGACACCATGCTTGAAGTTACCCAGGCAGTTCAGGAATTCGACGCCGATGCAGAAGTAGGGGCAATCGTCATTACCGGTTCAGAGAAAGCGTTTGCGGCCGGTGCAGATATCAAGGAAATGTCTTCGAAGTCGGCGACAGAGATGTACACCGCGGATTGGTTCGCAGGTTGGGACGTCCTCACACGAGCCCGCACGCCGATCATCGCTGCAGTGAACGGATACGCGCTCGGTGGAGGTTGCGAGCTGGCTATGATGTGTGACTTCATCATCGCTGGCGACAAGGCCAAGTTTGGCCAGCCGGAAGTCAACTTGGGAGTCACGCCAGGCATGGGAGGATCCCAGCGACTGACCCGAGCTATCGGAAAGGCGAAGGCCATGGAGATGTGCCTGACTGGCCGCATGATGGCAGCCGAGGAAGCAGAACGCTCCGGCTTGGTAGCACGCGTGGTTCCTGCCGGTGAGCTCCTTGACTCGGCGCTGGAGACGGCGAAGCTCATCGCTTCAAAGTCCTTCGTGGCAACGTCCCAAATCAAAGAACAGGTCAATGCGGTTGATGAACTTTCATTGTCCCAGGGTATCCAGTTCGAACGGCGAACCTTTCACGCGTTGTTCTCTTCCCATGATCAGAAGGAAGGTATGGCAGCCTTCGTAGAGAAGCGCGACCCGGAGTTCAAGCACTCCTAAACCCTTAACCGCGAGTTAGCCTTTCTGCTTCTTCGGCCGCACGTGCGTGAGCGCACGCTTTTTAAAGAACAAATGGCTACTGGGCGTCGGGCTCCTCGACATCGTCACCGGCCGCGCGCCGGATGCGGTTGGCAGCAGCAATGATGCGGTCTTGCTCGCCAGTAGAAAGCGCAACGGAAGCAAAATAGCGATCAAGAGCAGGCCCCGCCGCCGAGGCCAACACGATGCCTTGGTCGGTGACCATGACCAAGGTTGAGCGTTTGTCTTTTGGATCGCTGACACGCTCGATAAGTTCGTCCTTCTCAAGTTTGCGCACCGTGTGAGTGAGTGACGCCGGTGGAAGCTGAAGCCGAGCGCTGATTTTAGACATGGGCATGCTTCCCGCACGTGACCACATGAGCACAGCGAGGACCTCGAACTGGTTGTAGCTCACCCCATAAGGAGCCAGCACATCTTCGGCGCCATTACGCAAAATGTGTGCGGCACGTTCGAAGGAGGATACCGTGGCGAGGCCACGAGCAGAGCGCGCGGAATAACGCTTCGCCCACTGACGGCGTGCTTCAGCGATGATATCCATGAGCGGAAAAGGACCTCCTTGCGGTACGTGAGATAACTATAAATGAGAGCTTCGCTGTTCTAAGTACCCGACCACACGCATCGCAGATAGGGCCGCAGACGGGGGAGAGCTACCGGGGGGATTATGGCGTCGCAGATGCGAAAGCCCCAGCAGTGGGCTGGGGCCTGCGTTGCTGAAGGGCGGTGGGGTTAACCCTTTAGTGCTGGAAAGTCGGAATCCGCGTATTCCGTCGATGCCTTCGTCTCGCCGCCGTCAGCGGAGTGGATCTCGTTTTCGCGCTTGCGCAGATCTACACGGCGGATCTTGCCGGAGACGGTCTTCGGAAGTTCATAGAATTCGAGACGGCGGATGCGCTTGTAGGGAGCCAACCCATCGCGGCAGTGCTTAAGGATGGACTCGGCGGTCTCCGCTGTTGGCTCGTAGCCGCCGGCGAGAGCGACGTAGGCCTTTGGCACGGCGAGGCGGATGGGATCCGGGGAGGGAACCACCGCTACCTCGGCGACTGCCGGGTGCTCAATGACAACGGATTCGAGTTCGAAAGGGGATAGGCGGTAGTCGGAGGCCTTGAAGACATCGTCGGCGCGGCCGATGTAGAAAATGTAGCCGTCCTCATCGCGCTCCGCGGTGTCTCCCGTGTGGTAGTAACCATCGCGGAAGACTTCCGCGTTCTTGTCTGGGTCATTGAAATAACCCACAGTAAGGCCGACTGGGCGGGGATCGAGCTTCAAGCAGATTTCTCCGGTATCCCCAATCTTATCAGTAGCGGGATCCTTGAGCACGACTTCCCAGCCTGGCAGCGGACGCCCCATCGAGCCTGGCTTCACCTTTTGCTCCGGGGTGTTGGCAATTTGCAGCGTCGTCTCCGTCTGCCCGAAACCATCGCGAACGTTTGTGTTCCAGGCCTTGGCAATGGTGCTGATGAGCTCGGGGTTGAGCGGCTCGCCAGCCGCAACCAGCTTTTTCGGTGGCGTCTTCATACGACCCAGGTCTGCTTGGACGAGCATGCGCCAGACCGTTGGCGGCGCGCAGAAGCTGGTGACGCCTTCTTCTTCCATCTTGTCCATGAGCGCAGCGGCGTCGAAGCGCGCATAGTTGTATAGGAAGATGGTGGCTCCGGCGATCCACGGCGCGAAGAAGTTTGACCATGCGTGCTTGGCCCAGCCGGGGGCGGCAACGTTGAGGTGGACGTCGCCAGGCGCCAAGCCAATCCAGTACATCGTGGTCAGGTGCCCCACGGGATAGGACGTGTGAGTGTGCTCGACGAGCTTCGCCTTCGACGTAGTGCCGGAGGTGAAATACAGCAGGAGAGTCTCATCAGCCTTGGTTTCCTGCTTTGGCGTGTACTCTTCCGAGCCAGTAAAAGAATCCGAATAGCGCAGGGTGGGGTGCGCTGTCTGTGCATCTGGTTCATCACCGACCTGGATCAGGGTGAAGTCACCGCTGACGTCTTGGAATTTGGCGGCGTCCTCGGCATTGGCCACAACCCAGGAAATATTGGCTCGGTCAGTGCGGTCCTGCAGATCAGCCGCGCCAAGCATTGCGGTCGCCGGGTTAAGAACGAAGCCTGCCTTGATGCAGGCCAGCATGCACTCCCACAGCTCTACTTGATTGTTGAGCATGAGCATGACGCGATCGCCGCGCTGGACGCCCTGGGCCTCCAGCCAGTTGGCCAATTGTGCCGAGCGGGCTGACATCTCAGCAAAGGTACGGCGGGTGCTGCTGCCATCTGTCTCACAGATGACGAGAGCCTCGCGGTTCTTCGACTCTTCCGCAGTGGCGAGGTGATCAAACCAATCAAGTGCGAAGTTGAAGTGCTCGAAGCGCGGCCATTCGAAGTTGCTGCGGGCTGCTTCATAATCAGTCTGATAAGAAACCAGCAGGTCGCGGGCTGCTTGGAATTGTTCGGTCACCGTGGTCATTGGTTCTCCTCTAGCTTGTGCTCAAATGGGGAAGGACGGCGCACTGGCTATGGCCCGTGTCCCAAACCGTTCGTCTCTGTGACGTGGGTCGCAGCCTACTTTACTTCGAGTTCGAAGTAATGGCTAGAGATTTTCTGAACTGCCTTTGAAAGATGCAGGTTAGCGTAGTGAAATTCCGTGGAGAATGAGCTGGCCAAGGGTGTGGTAGGCCTCTGCTGGGGCCAGGGTGTCTGAGTAAAAGCCCTGCTGAATATCACTCATTGAGCGCTGGATAAGGCGGGAGACAAAGTCGGTGTACTCGGCGGTGAATTCCCCAGCCTCGACGCCCTGGCTGAGTAGCTTGTGGATAGTCTCGGTAGCTCTCCTCGTGTTGAGGCTATACACCTCCTGAGCGGCGGGGTCAGAGGCGAGGTCGCGCATGAACTCAGGGCTCGCGGGTTCCAGGGCAATGGTCATCGAGGAGAAGTATTTCTCAAGAGCTTGGGCGTATGTGGGCGCTGTGGTGACTGCGGTGCGACGGGTGATTTCTTTGAAGAAGCTGACCAGTACGCGGCGAATGATTGCGTCTCTGGATGGGCCTAATGCGTACATGGTCGATTTTGAGCATTGGTAGCGCTTCGTTGCGCCGTCGATGGTAAAGGATTCGAAGCCCTCGGCTAGAAAGTCCTGCAAGAGGGCATTGAACAGCTCGCGTTGTCGTGGCGTGAGTGGTTGGGTCATGAGTCTTTCTGCCTCTCGGTGGTCCTGGCTATGTGGGGTATTTGTGTGCGTTCTCCCCAGTCTGTTGCGCACAATGATCATAGAACACGGCGCGTAAGAGTACGGAAAGATGTATATTCGTACTCATTCAATGTGAAGAGCCCATTGATGCCTGAGTCCAAGAGCTTGTATGTGGCCTGGAGAAAGCCCATACATCGACCTTAAAACCCAGCTAGAAAGGTAGAAAGCTATGCCGCCGATTCTTAGTTCGCAACACCCCAGCGGGAAACATTTGGAGAGCATTAAGTACCCCCACGCTGATATTTTCGCGGTGGCAGATCGTCTCGTCCCAGAGGAACAGGCGCGTTTAGCAGAGATCCACGAGTTCTTGCAGACGGAGATTCGCCCTGTCGTAGGCGAATACTGGGACCGTGAGGAGCTGCCATTCGATCTTCTGCCCCGCATGGCGGAGATGGGCTTGGGCGAAATTGAACTCACGGATACCTCGCGCCTTTACCGCGGGCTGGTGTACGCGGAAGTAACCCGCGCGGACGTGTCCTTGTCTGCCCTGGTGGGTATTCACAATGAGCTGGTCCTCGGACTCATCGACAAGCTGGGCTCGCCAGAGCAGAAGGACACCTGGCTAGCAGGCTTGCGCCAATTCACCAAGGTGGGTTGCTTTGCGTTGACCGAACCGGAGCACGGCTCCGATATCGCCGGCGGCCTTGCCACCACAGCAGAGCGCACCGCTGAAGGCTGGCTCATCAATGGAGCGAAACGTTGGATCGGGGCCGGTACCTTCGCCGATTTTGCTATCACCTTCGCCCGGGATAAAGCAGACAACGAGATTAAGGCCTTCATCGTTGAACTCGACCGCGAGGGCGTAACGCGCAGCAAGATTTCCCGCAAGATGGGCCTGCGCATCATGCAGAATGCGGACCTTAAGTTCGACAACGTCCTCATCCCACACGAGAACCTGATTCCGGGTGCGGAATCCTTTGCCAATGTCAATGACTTCCTGTGTTATTCGCGCGCCTGGGTGGGCTGGCAGGGAGCCGGCTTGCAACTAGGCATCTTCGACAAGGCCCGCGAGTACGCGGTCAAGCGCCAGCAGTTTGGCAGGCCAATCGCCAAATTCCAGCTGGTCCAGGAACAGCTTTCTCGCATCCTCGGCAACGCCACCGCGTCACTCGCCATGATGGCGCAGCTGGCAGAGATTCAAGAACAAGGAAAGCTGGAAATGCCTTTTGCTGCCTTGGCAAAGGCAACCACCACCCGTCTGGCGCGCGAATCCGCCGCGGCGGGCCGCAACATCGGCGGAGGAAACGGCATCCTGACCGAATACGACTTGTCGAAGATGATGGATGATGCCGAGATTCTCTTCACCTACGAGGGAACCTACGACATCAACTCGCTCATCGTCGGCCGCGCTGTCACCGGCGTTTCCGCTTTCGTTTAAACAGCCCTGTCAAACCCCACACCCCACGGTGATTAAAGGAGAAAACACCATGAACCTGCACGAAGCATCCGCCGTCGTTACCGGCGGTGCATCCGGCCTCGGGGCCGCAACGGCCGCAGAACTCGCGGAGCACGGAGCCACGGTCACCGTGCTCGATCTGTCCGTCCCGGAGGAGAAACAAAACGGAATCAATTACACGGCAGTTGACGTCACCGATGCAGCCGCAGTACGCGAAGCGGTTCTCGCTGCATCCAAGCAAAAGCCTTTGCGCGTGGCGGTGAATTGCGCAGGCATCTGCCCTTCAGCACGCATCTTCGGGCGAAAAGGCCCCCACGACCCGGAGCTGTTTTCTAAGACGATCAACGTTAACCTCATGGGAACCTTCCACGTCATGACCGCAGCCGCCGAGGCGATGGCCCAGGCAGAACCACTCGACGAGGACGGCCAGCGCGGAGTCATCATCAACACCGCTTCCGTTGCGGCCTTCGAAGGGCAGGTTGGCCAGGCGGCCTACGCGGCGTCGAAGGGCGCGGTGGCTGCCCTGTCGATTACCGGAGCACGGGATCTCGCCTCGTTGGGAATCCGTGTCAATGCCATCGCACCGGGCGTCGTAGCTACCCCGATGATGGAACAAATCACTCCGGAGTTCCGCGAACAGCTCGAGGCCACCGTGCCTTTCCCCGCAAGGCTGGCAAAGCCGGAGGAATTCGCCGCCCTAGCTGTGTCCATTACCGAGAACCCTTATATCAATGGCGAAACGATTCGCTTGGATGGTGCGCTGCGTATGCCGCCACGCTAAGGGCCTCATCACGAGAATCAACCCTCAGAAACCCATCACGCGCGCATTGTCGACGCCCCTCCGATACGGGGCCTAGCCATAAGCCGGCAGGCCCCAACAGGGAAAGACTGCGCGCGTAGTCTGCACCAGCGCTGCGTGCGGCTTTTCAGCCATGACCTTGGTGGGATCGAAACCCCCAATGGCGGCGCACGCACCCTCATCACCCAAGGTGGGCGAGCCCTCCCAGCCGTTCGGCATCCGTTCCGAAGCTGCGAGCTCAACGTCGGCGACTGCGGCCAGCACCTGGGTCCACGCGCGGGCAACGGCGTCGACGTGATATCCGCCGCCGCCAAGCGCGACCCATCGCCCACCCGCAAACTGTTTCGCCCACACCGCCACTGAGCGATAAGCCCGCGCCATCGCGTCGATGGTGAGTTCCAGATCCGCGAGGGGATCAGAGCGGTGCGGGTCCGCACCGTGTTGGGAAATGATGAAGTCGGGGCGGAATTTCTTGAGGAGCGGCGGGACGACCGCATGGATGACCTGCAGCCACTCCTCGTCACTCACCCCGCGGGGCAGGGCCACGTTAACCGCGGTCCCTTCCGCGCCTTGACCACCAATCTCGTGTGCATAGCCAGTCCCGGGGAAGAGATAGAGTCCCGATTCGTGTACCGAGATGGTGAGCACGTTGGGGTCATTCCAAAAAATCCTTTCGACGCCGTCACCGTGGTGGGCATCCAAGTCCAGGTACACCACGCGTTGGGCGCCATTTGCCTTAAGCCAACGGATGGCAATCGCAGCATCGTTGTACATGCAAAAGCCTGACATGGAATCGGCGAAGGCGTGGTGCAACCCGCCGGAAAGGTTAACGGCGCGCTGCGCACGGCCCTCCCACACAGCGCGCGCGGCCGCTAGGGTGCCACCGGCGATGCGCGCGGCGACCGTCGATAAGCCGTGGCTAATCGGGTTGTCTTCAGTGCCCAAGCCATAGTGAGCGGAAGGCACCTCGGCGCGGGTGGCGGCGATGTAATCAGGACTGTGAACGAGCTCCAAGTGGGAGGTATTCAACGGGGCGGGACATTCGATGTCGAATTCTTCCAGCACACCAAAGTGTTTGGCCAGCGACAGTGCTGCGGCGACTCGGTCCGGTCCCATCGGATGCCCAGGGCCCAGCGAATAGCGGTGCATCTCCTCGGAGGCAAAAAGAAGAGGCTTCGTCTGGTTCATGACAAGGACCTCGCGAGAGGATCGCGGACATCACCGAGCGGTGCGATGCGCATTCGAGCCCCCACCACAACAGTGTGCGCTACCCCGGCGATGACGGGGGAAAGCTCAATATCGACGAGTGCAGCAATGTCGTCCTTGAGCTGTGCCAGCTGCATCATGACCTCTTCGACACGGTGCAGTTTGGCAGCTTTGGTGCCGCGGTAACCAGCAAGAAGGGGAGAAGCCTTGAGGCAGCTGAGCATGTCGAGTGCATCGGTGCGACGAAGCGGGGGCACGCGCCACTCGACGTCTCCCAAAAGATCCGAGGGCAGACCGGAGAAACCGGAGGAAATCATGGGCCCAACAACGGGATCTTCGATGGCACGCACAGTGAGAGAGGCGCCAGCTGTGACCATGCGTTGCACGACTGGGATGAGAATGGCCGGATCCTCGCCCAAGTGGAGATCGCGCGTGAGCTGGGTGATGGTAGTCCACGCGCGCACCATGGATTCCTCGTCATGGATGCTTCGCACGACGGTGGGCAGCTCCGAACGGCCTCGCACCATCTGCGAGCTGCACTTGAGGACGACATCCCAACCATAATCGCGACCGGCCGCGATTGCTTCGTCGAGGGTGAGCACCGGGGCCCAAGGGACGATCTCTATGCCATAAGCCCCAAGGATTCGCGCGCACTCCTCGTCGGTGGCCCAGCGTCCCGTGGGGGAATCAGTCAGAACTTCCGCGACCACACCGCGCGCTTCTGCAAGTCCCGTGCTGTTGGCGAACTCATCGGAAGGATTGGGGCGTGCTAGGACGCGGCGGCGTTCATTATCGATGATGGTGGCCAGAGCCTCAATGGCGTCGGCGTAGGTGCCAAACACGGGAAGCTGGCCGGGCGCCTCTGGTCCCTCGGAGGTGCGGAAATCGGGAATATCAAAACCCACGAAGCTGGCGATGAGCGGGGTATCCGTCGTCGTTGCCGCCAACTGGGACAGATTTACGTAGGCCTCCTTGAGGATGAACTCACCAACTTCCACGACGGCGCACAGCACCGCGTCGATACCCGGATCTTCTAGGGCGCGCCGGGCCTGCTCCGTGATGGCGGGGGCGGGGTCATCGACGACGGTGGTGGCGTGCGGGCGCAGTCCGAAGCGCCAGGCTGCCTGTTCCATCTGCGCGGTGAGGCCGGAGGAATTCGACATCACTGCGATGCGACGGCCCTGCGGAACGGGTTGGCGCGCGAGGAGCTGGGCGATGTCGAGCATGGCATCGCGGCGGGTGACCACCATTGCCCCGGTGCAGCGAATGATCTCGTCGAGCGCAGCCGGGCTCGCCGCCGATAGTCCCTCCACCGCGTAGTGGCGGGCCGACTTCAGAGCCCGGGAGGGCAAGAAAACGACGACGTGCTTGTCCAGCGCTAGGCGGCGCAGCACCCGGAAGAATTTGCGCGGGTTACCAATCGAGTCGAGGGAGAGCAAACAAATTCGTGTGTTCTCATCTTGGCTCCAGAATTGCATGACGTCGTTGCCTGTGACGTCAGCGAAGGAACCGGCGGCAATGAAATTGCTTAGGCCGCATCCGAGCTGCAGTGCATGAGACAGAGCTAGCGTCGCCACACCCGCAGACTGAGTAAACAGGCCCACCTGTCCCGCACGCGGCATGGGTGCTGGGCTGGCGTTGAGCCGCACTGCCGCGTCTGTGTTGATCAGGCCTAGCGCAGCTGGGCCAAGGGCTCGCAGGCCGTAGTCCCTAGCCGCGAGCACGATGTCGCGAGCCTGGTCGGGGGAGAGGTTGGGGTTTTGGCTGCGGGAGATGAGGACTACTCCTTTGGCGCCGGCAGCGGCAGCAGCCTGCATAGCTTCCGCGCCGCCGTGGCCTTGGAACTCGATGACGACGAGATCCACCGGCTCATCGAGGGTGTTGAGCTCCTCCACGCCGTGAAGGTGGCGTAATGTACCGGCGAAGTTGGCGCTAGCTAGCTGCTTGCTGGACAGCGTTCCGACTACCGCCACGGAGCGTGGGTTGAGCAAACGGTGGATCGAGTTCGCTTCTGCACGCAGCTCGCGGCGCTCCATGACATCGCGGGAGTTCTCATTCGGCGCTATTCGGAAATCCACCCGGATGAAACCGTCCTCGAGTTCCGGCTTCGCGGAATACCCTGCGCGTACGAAAACCTGCACCATCCTGCGGTTCTGCGTCAGCATCTCCGCGAAGAAGCGCTCCACTTTTCCTTCGCGTCCAATTTCTGCGAGGTGCTCGAGCAGGATATTAGCCACGCCTTTTCCGTGGTGGGAATCTTGGACAAGGAAGGAGACATCGCCCACCCGCGAGGGTAGGAACTGCTCGACAATGGAGTATCCGGCAACGGCCACGATGTTGCCGCGTTCCACCATGACGAGGGTGACTTTGTCATAGCCATCCGTGTGGAGCCAGCGGTCTAGGTCATCGTCGGTTAGCGCGGGGTGCGTGCCGAAGAAGCGCAAGTACTTTGATTGATCCGAGACGCGGTCGTAGAAGGCGCGGATGGCGTCGCGGTCGGCGGGCGTGATGGGACGCAGCGTAGCGATGTCGCCGTCGTTGAGGATGACATCGGCTTCCCAATTCTGCGGCTCGGGGCCGGTGGGCGCGGTAGACGTGGGCTGCTCCATGTGGTCCATGTCATTACCTTAGCCAACGCTACGTTGAGCTCAGGACAGGTGAACGGCATTCACCCCACCGGGCCTTGGGGAGGGTATTCACAAAAGCGCTGGACAGTGCATGTATGGCAAATCACTGCAGGGGGTGAATGGTGTTCTGTATCTCAATTTCTATGGCGGGCGGTTGTTATTCAACGTTAGTGTGTGACCCAAGCCATACAGGGAGCCGGAGGTTCCAGGAAGGAGACGCGCCATGCGCACTGTGTATCACTACGTCAACGGAGAAACGTTTGAAGGGACGTCGGGCAATACCCAGCCCGTGCTGAATCCTTCGACCGGCAAGGAGCAGGCCGCGGTGGCCTTGGCGAACAAGGCCGACGTGGACAGCGTCATTGCGGAATCCGCTAAGGCCCAGCCGGGTTGGGCGGCGCTGAACCCGCAGAAGCGCATCCGCATCATCATGGAGTGGATCCGCCTCATCCATGCCAACATGGATGAGCTGGCCACCCAGCTCTCCCTCGAACACGGCAAGACTCTCCCGGATGCCAAGGGAGACGTGCTGCGCGGCGTCGACGTGCTGGAGTTTGCCCTTGGTGCGCCGCACCAGCTCAAGGGCGAGTACTCCTCGGAGGTTGGCACCGGCATCGATACGTATTCGCTGCGCCAGCCGCTCGGCGTGGTAGCGGGAATCACCCCGTTCAATTTTCCGGCCATGATTCCACTGTGGAAGGCCGGCCCGGCCCTGGCGGCGGGCAATGCCTTCGTGCTCAAGCCCTCCGAGCGCGACCCCTCCGTGCCGGTTCGCCTGGCGGAGCTCTTTATTGAGGCCGGCGGCCCCGCTGGTGTTCTCAACGTTGTGCACGGCGGCAAGGAGGCCGTCGATGCCATCCTCGATTCCGAGACGATCAAGGCCGTGGGCTTCGTTGGTTCCACGCCGATTGCGCAGTACATCTACGAGCGCTGCGCGGCGACGGGCAAGCGCGCCCAGTGCTTCGGTGGCGCAAAGAACCACGCCATCGTGCTTCCCGACGCCGACATCGACGCCACCGCCGACGCCATCGTGGGCGCTGCCTTCGGCTCCGCCGGCGAGCGTTGTATGGCACTGTCCGTCGTGGTTCCGGTGGGGCAGGAGACGGCAGACCGCCTGCGCGATGCCATCCTGGCAAAGATTCCGGAGCTCAAGGTGGGCCACTGCCTCGACCCAGAGGCCGACTATGGCCCATTAGTCACCGCGGAGGCGCGCGACCGTGTCCACCGACTCATCGCTGAAGGCGTGGAAGCAGGCGCAACGCTGCTTACCGACGGCCGCGAGTTGGACATGTCTGACAAGTCTTTCAACGAGGATTCCCTCGCGGATGGCTTCTATTCCGGTCCGAGCTTCTTCGACAACGTCACCGCAGACATGTCTATCTACAGCGAGGAGATCTTCGGCCCCGTGCTGGTTATGGTCCGTGCCGAAACTCTGGAAGAGGCTGTTTCTTACCCGAATGACCATATGTACGGCAACGGCGTCGCCATCTTCACCCAGAACGGTGGCGCGGCCCGCGACTTCTGCAAGAACGTTCAGGTTGGCATGGTGGGCGTCAACGTCCCGATTCCGGTGCCGATTGCCTACCACACCTTTGGTGGCTGGAAGGCCTCTGGTTTCGGCGACCTCAACCAGCACGGTCCGGATTCCTTCCGCTTCTACACCAAGACTAAGACCGTCACCTCGCGCTGGCCTAGTGATGACTCCGCAGGTCCCCAGTTCACCATGCCGGTCATGTAAGGAGAGAACACAATGACGACTATCGCTTTCATCGGATTGGGAAATATGGGCGGCCCCATGGCCGCCAACCTGGCGAAGGCTGGGCACGAGGTTCGCGGCTTCGACGTCGTGGAAGAAGCCCGGGACCGTGCCGCCGAGCAAGGGATCACCATCATCGAAACCGCGGAAGAAGCCGCGAAAGGCGCCGAGGTAGTGTTTACCAGCTTGCCCAACGGTGGGCTGGTCAAGCAGGTGCTCGAATCGGTCCTCGCAGCAAACGAGGACGCGAAGACCTACGTTGATGTCTCCACCATCGCGGTCGCGGAAGCTCGCGAGCTCGCGGACACCGTGAGCAAGGCAGGCTCCGCCTTCCTTGATGCACCGGTCTCCGGTGGCATCGCCGGTGCCGCCGCGGGAACGCTTGCCTTCATGGTCGGCGGCACAGCCGAAGACTTTGGGAAGGTCAAGTCGCTGCTCGACATCATGGGCAAGTCCGTGACCCACTGCGGTGACATCGGCAACGGCCAGGCCGTCAAGGCGTGTAACAACATGATCCTTGCGGTCCAGCAAATTGTGTTGGCTGAAGCCCTCGTCCTTGGCGAGCGCTTGGGGCTCGATCACCAAGCTTTCTACGACGTCGTTTCCAACGCCACCGGAAACTCGTGGTCGCTGTCCGTCAACGCCCCGGTCCCGGATATCGTGCCGAGCTCGCCGGCCAACAATGACTTTAAACCCGGCTTCGCCTCTGCCCTCATGCTTAAGGATCTCAAGCTGGCCATGGCCGCGGCGGAAGACACCAAGACCGACACCGTCCTGGGCCGGATTGCGGAGGAGCAGTACGCCTCCTTCGTGGATGAAGGCCATGGCGGACTTGATTTCTCCGCCATCATCTCCGAGGTCCGTTCCAAGGGTGCCTCTTAGAAAACTAGGGCGCTGGGTTGCCATCAAGGATGCCCTGCAGCAGCGGGGCATAGTACTCGATGAGTTCCTCGGTTGAGAAGTCCGCGAACTCGGTATCGCCGAAGCGCCGCATGAAGGACAAGCCCATGAGCAGGGCCAGCGCGGATTGGGCTCGCAGCTCTGGCGAAGGTGTTTGGCGTCCGGATTCCTCACGAATCCGGGAGGTCAAGACCTCCAGCAAGTCGGATTTAATTCTCTTACCAATAGCTCCGAGCGTCTGATAGTCCCCGCTCGCGACCGAAATCGTACGGGCCATGGAGTATGGGGCGTTATGCGGCGCGGTGAGGGTCTCCACCACCGCGGTGCGGCCTAGCTCGCTGAAAGGGCCGGCAAAGAGCGCCGCCGAGGAAGCGGTGAAATCCACCGTGGCCTCAAAAAGCCCTTCCTTGTTGTGGAAGTGCTTCACGATCAGCGCGACGGACACTTCCGCTTTTTCGGCGATGTCCTTCATCGACACCTGGGAGAAGGACCGCTCACTGAAAAGCTCGCGTGAGCACTCGAGAATCCTCTCCCGCGTCGAGGCTGCTTTCTCTTCCATAGGGGACATGGTACCGGCGCCGCATGCGCAGGAAGGGCGTTTCGTCCTCTTGCCTCAGATGACCAAGACTGTGAGGTAGAAACAATGGTTATCTCATTCATCGGGGTGATTCTCTCCCTGATTTTCCTCGTCGTGATGGCCTATCGCGGGCACTCCGTGGTGGTCGTCGCTCCCTTCGCGGCGCTGATCGCGGTGCTCTTTTCCGGCGAGCCTATCCTGGCCACCTATACCCAGATCTTTATGCCGGCAGCCGGAAACTTCGTGACCAAGTATTTCCCGCTCTTCCTCTTCGGGGCAATCTTTGGGTACCTGATGACATCCACGGGGCTGGCCCGTTACCTAGCGCGCGGAATTACCGCGCTATTCGGGCCTAAGCGAGCGATGTTCTCGACGGTCGTCGCCACCGCATTGCTTACCTACGGCGGTGTGTCCGCGTGGGTCGTGGCTTTCACCATCGTGCCCATCGCGACCGCTCTGTTTAAGGAGTCTGGGATCCCCAAACGGCTCATGCCTGGTGCGATTGCCTTGGGAACCATCACCTTCGCGCTGGCCGGGCTTCCCGGTTCGCCGCAGATCCACAATGCCATTCCCACCAGTTACTTCGGAACCAACGTCTATGCGGCGCCGCTCTTCGGCCTCATTTCTTCCGCCCTCATGCTGGCGGCGGGAACCGCCTGGCTCGAATACCGCGTGCGAACCCTCCGCGCGAAAGGTGAGACGTTTGAGCCGCTCGATGCCGACGGGAAGGTCATCGAAACACCCGAGGGAATCGGCGACAGCGGGGAAGAAGCAAGTGTAGAAATCGGTGGTGAATCCTTCGACACCAACTCCGGTGGCCGGGTAGCCACCCACGCCAGGGCTGAAACCGAGCCTTCTGTCCAGGTGCAGGGTTTGCTGGGTCTGGTGCCCATCGCCGTTGTCATCGCGGTCAACTTCGCCATGGTCTACGGGGTGTCGAAAGTGCTGGACACCTCCTACTTAGCCGAAGAGAAATACGGCGAGACCAACCTCGATGCGCTGTTGGGCATCTGGTCACCGACGGTCGCTTTGGCCTGCGCGGTGTTCGTCATCGTGGCGATGTTCCCCAAGCGCGCCGCCGAGTCCATTAAGGAATTCTCCGATGGCGCCAAGAACGCAATCCTTCCGTGCCTCACCACCGCCTCGGAGGTTGGCTATGGCGCGGTGATTGCCGCACTGGCTGTCTTTAGCGTGGTCAAAAGCAACATGATGGGAATCTCCGATAACGCCTTGGTGGTTTCCACAGTGTCCACCGCCGTCATCTCCGGCATCACCGGCTCCTCCTCAGGTGGTCTGTCTATCACGATGCAGACCTTGGGAGACCAGCTGGCGCAGCTGGCCACAGAGCAAGGAATCAGCCTTGAGCTGATGCACCGCGTGACCGCGATGGCCTCGGTATCTTTCGATTCCATGCCGCACAACGGCGCGGTGCTTACCATGCTGATTGTCTGCAGCATGACGCACCGACTGTCCTATAAGGATGTTGCCGTGGTGACCATCATCATTCCGCTGGCAACGCTGGCGTTGATGCTCGGCGTCAACGCGCTCATCCCCGGCCTGAGCTAGAGAAAGCGCGGGGCCGCGCTAGGCTCCGTGTGGCCCGCGCTTTCCGCATAGGTTTCTCGCGCGGCAAGGTGCGGGTGCGCCAGAACGTCCTCGGGGGAGACGACCTCCGTGACGCAGGCGTCGCTGCCGCGGAAGATATCGATCCATTCCGCTTGTGTCTTTTCCGCGAAGCGCTGCGCGATGATCTCCTTCATGGTTGGCCAGGCGTCGCGGTCATTTTGTTCGTAGCCACTTAGTTCCTGTTCAAGCCCAAGGCCTTCCACCATGAGCGCATAAAACTGTGGCTCGATGGCACCGGCGGCCATCCACTTTTCATCAGCTGTGCGGTAGACGCTATAAAATGGTGCACCTCCGTCTAGAAGGTTTGTCCCGCGTTCCTGCCATTGGCCTTTGGCACGGAAGGCATGCAGCATGGCGGTGAGGTTGGCCGCGCCGTCGACAATAGCGGCATCCACCACGCAACCACGGCCGGTGTTCTTCGCCTGCAGGACGCCCGCGAGAAGTCCTGTTACCAAATACATCGAGCCGCCGCCGAAGTCCCCGAGGAAGTTGACCGGCGGAACGGGTGCTCCGTCGCTGCCTGCGATGGGGTGCAGCGCACCTGAGACCGCGATGTAGTTGATGTCGTGGCCGGCGGTGTGGGCCAGCGGGCCGGATTGGCCCCAGCCGGTGATGCGCCCGTAGACCAGCGCCGGGTTGATCGCCTGCGCCTCCTTAGGGCCTAGACCAAGGCGCTCAGCCACGCCGGGGCGGAATCCTTCGATGAGGATGTTCGTTGTGGTCAAGGTTTCGCGCAGCTTGTCGACGTCCACCGGGTCCTTAAGGTCCGCCTCCAGAACCTCTTGCCCGCGGTAGAGGATGCTGTGCGGGACCACGGCGGGAGGATTACCTGGGCGGACCACGCGGGTAACACTAGCGCCCATGTCCGCAAGCATCATCGCAGCGAAGGGACCGGGGCCGATGCCTCCGAGGAAAAGGACTGAAATGCCGGTGAGGGGAGAGCTCATGGTGACCTACCTAAAGGTGTACGGATTTCTATATAATCGTACCGTGAGGTGGGTCACCCGACAAGGGCGTGAAAACTAATCCGCCACAAGTGTTTCGATGGTGAGCTCCGGGTGCTCCTTCTCAATGAAGGCCAGCTTCCACTTATCACCAAAGAGCGCGATGAGCTCGCCGTCGCTGCGGGTAAAGATTTCTACGCCGCGCTGGCGGCCCAGTTCGGGCGCGGATTCGGCGTCGGTACGGCGGGCCACCGAGTAGGGGATGGGCTCGGTGATGGTCTCCACGTTGTACTCGACCTCCATGCGAGCCTGCATGACCTCGAACTGCATGGGGCCCACCGCAGCCATGACCGGGGCGGCATCGCCACGCGTATCGTTGCGCAGAATCTGGACCACGCCTTCCGCAGCCAGTTGGTCCAAGCCCTTGCGGAATGCTTTGTAGTCACCCAAAGACTTCGCGCGCAGGATGCGGAATGCCTCCGGCGCGAACTGCGGCATGGGCTTGAACTGCACCTTCTTGCCCGTGTAAATCGTGTCACCAGGTGCCAAGGAACCGGCATTGACCAAGCCCACGATGTCACCCGGGTAAGCCGTATCCACGGTGTCACGCGTGCGGCCGAAGACCGTCAGAGCGTACTTAGTGGAGAAGCTGCGCCCAGACTGCGCATGGTTGACCTGCATGCCGCGCTCAAACTCACCGGAGACGACGCGCATGAAAGCCAGGTTATCGCGGTGCTTGCGGTCCATACCCGCCTGCACCTTGAAGATGACGCCCGCGAAGTCATCGGTGACCTCACGTACCTCATCGATGGCGGAGGTAGCGGCCTCGATGGCCTGCGGATCTGATTCGCGCGAGCGCGGAGCCGGGGCGATGGCGCACAGAGTATCCAGGATCTGGTGCACGCCGAAGTTCAGCATCGCGGAGGCGAAGATGAGCGGGGACGTCACGCACTGTTCGAAGAGCTCCTGGTCGTGCAGGGCGCCGTCGGCTGCCAGCAGCTCTGCTTCCTCCACGGCCGTCTCCCAAGCGTCCTCTTCCTTCGCGGCTGCATCCTCAGGCGCGTAGTGCTCCTCCGGGGCGATGGTGGAACCACCGGCGGTGCGCAG
The DNA here is from genome assembly GCF_001810085.1 of Corynebacterium sp. HMSC072A02. NCBI lineage: Bacteria > Bacillati > Actinomycetota > Actinomycetes > Mycobacteriales > Corynebacteriaceae > Corynebacterium > Corynebacterium sp. HMSC072A02. The sequence goes on from NZ_KV799849.1 coordinate 143,420, forward strand.
GAAGTGCACGTACTCATCAGCCTCGCCGTCATCGTTGATGTGGGCCAAGCCGCGGAAGTCGCCAGCGATACCCACCGGCCAGTACAGCGGGGTGGGCTGCAGCTGGATTTCGTTGACGATTTCGTCGACAAGCTCCAGCGGCTCTCGTCCCACGCGGTCCCACTTGTTGATCACCGTAATGATCGGCAGGCCGCGGGCCTTACACACGCGAAACAGCTTGAGGGTCTGGGGCTCGAGGCCCTTGGCGGCGTCGATAAGCATGACGGCAGCATCCACCGCCGTGAGCACGCGGTAGGTATCCTCCGAAAAGTCCGCGTGGCCCGGGGTGTCCACCAGGTTGATCATGTAGGGCTCGCCCTCGTGACCCTCGGGCGCGTACTCGAACTGCAGGGCCGAGGAGGCCACGGAAATGCCGCGTTCCTTCTCCATCTCCATCCAGTCAGAGACCGTGGACTTGCGGTTGCCCTTGCCGTGCACCGCGCCAGCTTCGTTGATGACGTGCGCGTGAAGTGCCAGCGCCTCCGTCAGCGTGGACTTACCAGCATCCGGGTGGGCGATGACGGCGAATGTGCGGCGGCGGGAAGCTTCGGAGGCAATACTCATGCGGGCTAGTTTAGCCGCTGGCTGTTACCACTCCACATTGAGCTGGCGGCCCAAATCATCGAAGACGCGCCGCGCCACGGAGAGCTTCTTCGCAATCGGCCTCTGCAGGCCTGGCTTGCGCTTGTTGTTGTAATACTCGCCGGAATTGAAATGGATGCCCGGAGTGCCGCTGAGGAAATAAGCAAGGTTCTCGCCGCCCTTGTCCGCCTTGCCCAAGAAATGCTTTGCTGCAGTGGTCGAATACAGCTTGCTCGTCCTACTCGTTGAGTTCTGCCCGAAGCCAGTATTCAACACGCCCGGGTGGAAGGCCACGGAGGTCAGACCGTGCGAGTCGAGGTAGCGGGTCAGAAGAATATCGCCCAACTTGGCGTTGCCGTAAGCGCGCTCCGCGGTGAATTTTTCAAAGGTGTTTGGGTCACCGGGGTCGAAAGCGGAATACAGGACGTTGGCCAACGAGGCGGTCTGCACCACGGTGGCGTCGCTGGCCCGCAGGGTATCGCGCAATAAAGAGGTCAGAAGAAAAGGCGCCACAACGTTGATCTGCCACGTGCGCTCGAAGCCATCGGCGGTGGCGAAGGGGCCGTCGAACATGCCGCCGGCGTTATTGCCCAAGGCATCGATCTGCGGGTACTGGCTCAGCTCTTCCGCGAGGCGGCGAACCTGGCCCAAAGACTCGTAGTTGGCCACGTGAAAGGCCGCACCAATTTCTTCGGCTACGGCCTGCGTCTTTTCCGGATTCCGGCCCACGAGCACGAGCGAATCCTGCGGGCGGCGCTGGTGAAGAATGCGGGCAGCGGCCGCGCCCACCCCGCTCGAAGCACCGGTAATGACAATTGTTCGAGGGTCATGATTAGAAGGCAGGTTCTTGCTCGCGCGGCTCATACTTGGACAGTGTAGGACGTTGAGCGTGGTCGCGCCGGGGGTTTATTTAGCCCGGGAATGGATTTCCTGTTGGGCCTTACTGAGCCCCTCTGTCACGATGAGGCGGGCGGCCTCAGCAGCGGTGGCGATGGTGGAATCGAGGGCAGCGCTGGCGTCGACAGGCGCGAGCACCCAGTCCGGGATGGAGCCACCCTTGGGCGGGCGCCCGATACCCACGCGCACGCGCAGATAATCGCGCGTGCCCAAGCGCTCGCTCAGCGACTTCAAGCCGTTATGGCCATTTTCGTTGCCGCCCTTCTTAATGCGCACCTTGCCGGCAGGTAGGTCGAGCTCGTCATGGATGACGATGATGTTTTCTGCCGCAACCCCCAGCTGCGTGGCCAAGGGGGCAATAGGATCGCCGGAGAGGTTCATGTAGGTGTGTGAACGCAAAGCCACGACCTTCGTGCCCCCGAGCTCGAGCTGTGCGGCGCTGAGCTGGTGCCCGGTGACGGGTTCAAGCATGTCGCCAGATTCGGCGAGGAGATCATCCACCGCCATGTAGCCGACGTTGTGACGGGTCGCGGCGTATTTCGCGCCGGGATTGCCTAAGCCTACGATGAGCCACTTAGCGCTTAAATCGGCTGGATTTAGTCCAGGGTTGACTGCCTTTTTCGTCTTGTTCGGCGCAGCCTCAGCGCTGCCAAAGAGGCGGGTGAAAAAGTCACGGATGGCGGACACAACAACTCCCTTGATGGATCTTCTTTAGGCTGGGGGACCATGAGTCAACTTCTTGAGGCTATCACCTGTCCCGTCCTACCTGCCCCGATGGCCGGTGGGCCCATCACCCCTGAACTGGTTGCCGCCGCTGAGGCCGCCGGTTCCTTTGGCGCGCTGGGTCTGGGGAGCTCTTCGGTCGACGCCGCGCGGGAGGCCATCGCTGCGTGCGCCGGCACGCGCTTCGGCGTCAACCTCTTTTATCCGCAGAGGGAGCTGACAGAATCGGAGCTCGCGGCTGCACGGTCTCTTGCCGCAGAAGAGGACGCCGTGCTTGGCGACGTCCCCCTGGACTTCGGTTGGCAGGACAAGCTCGACGCCGCGCTGGATGGTGGGGCAGCGGTGCTGTGGTCGATGTTCGGGGTCTTTGAAGAAGAGGAGATTGCGCGCATCCACGCCGCTGGGGCTGAGGCGTGGACCACGGTCACCACCCCGGAGGAGGCGCAGTCCGCGGCCGCGCGCGGCGTCGATGTGTTGTGCGTGCAAGGGCCTGAAGCCGGGGGACACCGCGGTGTATGGGACCCGAGTGCGGAACCCGATCCGCGCCCGCTCAAAGAACTTGTTGCGGCGGTGCATCAAGTCACGGGCATTCCGCTCATTGCCGCGGGTGGGCTGCGCACCGCGGAGGATGTCGCCGAGGCCTTGGCGTGGCCGGGGGTAGAGGCAGTCAGCTGTGGCTCTGCCTTCTTGCTGTCCGATGAAGCCGGAACGAGTGAGCACAACCGTGGCCTTCTGCGCCGCGGCGGCCGGACGGTGTCGACCCGCGCGTTCTCCGGGCGCTACGCCCGCGGGCTGGAGACTGCCTACACACGGGTACACCCGGACCTGCCTTTGGTCTACCCCTATCTCAACGCGTTGCTGAAACCGCGTCGTGCGCAGCTCGACGCCGACGTGGACTATTGCCTCGTGGGCGTCGACGTGGAGAAAATCGGCGGGGGTAGTGTGGCGGAAATCCTCGCGCAACTACACCCAAACGGGCATGAATAGGGGTTAAGATTTACGAATGGACATAGTTTTACACCCTTTTTGACGAGTAAAGGATACAAAGTACGTGACTTCGAACGCGCACATTGGGCACGAGGATTGGAACGAGCGCCTGGAGCTGGCCCAAGAGATGATCCCGCTCATCCACCAGCTGCACCGCAATAACAACGTTGTCACCTCTATCTACGGCCGCCTGCTCATCGGTGTGACCGATATCGACATCATCAAGGCGCACCGCTACGCCCGCCGCATCGCTGAGCGTGAGCTTTCCACCGCAGAGACCCTGCCCATCCTCAAGGAACTGTGCTCGATGAACCTGGGCACCGCTTCCATCGACTTGGGCCGCCTGGCCACTGGCTTCGAGGAATCCGGCTCCGACAACCTGCGCAACTACCTCGAGGAGACCCTCGTGGATCTCGTCGGCGCTGGTGTTGACAAGGAATCCACCGACGTCGTTCTTTACGGCTTCGGCCGCATCGGCCGCCTGCTGGCCCGCATTCTGATTGCCCGTGAGGCTGCCTATGGTGGCGTGCGCCTGCGCGCCATCGTCGTTCGCAAGAAGGGTGACATTGACATCTTCAAGCGCGCCTCCCTCCTGCGCCGCGACTCCGTCCACGGTGCCTTCAACGGCACCATCGCCGTCGACGAGGAGAACGAGGTCATCTGGGCCAACGGCACCAAGATCCAGATGATCTACGCCAACAACCCCGCGGAGATCGACTACACCCAGTACGGCATCGACAACGCCATCGTCGTGGACAACACCGGTGTGTGGCGCGACCGCGAGGGCCTGTCCCAGCACCTGCAGTCCAAGGGTGTGGCTCGCGTGCTGCTGACCGCTCCGGGCAAGGGCGACCTGAAGAACATCGTCTACGGCATCAACCACGGCGATATCGAGGATTCCGACCAGATCCTCTCCGCCGCATCCTGCACCACCAACGGTATTACCCCGGTGCTCAAGGTCATCAACGACCGCTACGGCGTGGTCCACGGCCACGTGGAGACCGCACACTCCTTCACCAATGACCAGAACCTTATTGATAACTTCCACAAGGGTGACCGCCGCGGCCGCGCAGCCGGCCTGAACATGGTGCTTACGGAGACTGGTGCCGCCAAGGCTGTGGCCAAGGCTGTCCCGGAATTCGCTGGCAAGCTCACCGGTAACGCCATCCGCGTTCCTACCCCGGATGTCTCCATGGCTGTGCTCAACCTCGAGCTGGAGAAGGAGGCCGACCGCGACGAGGTCAACGACTTCCTGCGCAATGTCTCCCTGCACTCTGACCTGCGCCAGCAGATCTCCTACATTGCCTCCCCGGAGGTTGTGTCCTCTGACTTCGTGGGCTCTACCCACGCTGGTGTGGTCGATGGTCTGGCAACCATCTCCTCCGGCAAGCACCTCGTGCTCTACGTGTGGTACGACAACGAGTTTGGCTACTCCAACCAGGTCATCCGCATCGTCGAGGAAATCGCCGGTGCCCGTCCGGTGGTCTACCCGAAGCGCGTCGATGTTTCTGAGCTCTAAGAGCTAGATAGCTAACACCGCTCTCGCCACATGGCGCGGGCGGTGTTTCGTTGTTTTGGGGTCGTTATCGATTCATTCCTAAACTTGCCAGGATGCTTCACACGCACAACTGCCCGATCTGCCAAAAGTAGGGGCTGGGATTGAAAAATCTAGACTGTTTTCGTCAGATTGGTCAGTTTTAGCGGGAAGACAGCGCTCGAGTATGGAGTAAATGTCGTGCGCGCAATGTTGCGGCCACACCAAGCACTGCGGCCAACAGCACAGCGACGGCATAGCGCAAAGGTGAGTGCGCAACCAAAGGCCAGGCGGGGAAGGCGAGTACCCACAGACCGGTATCTGCCAAGACATCGCCGCCCAAGGTGACGGAGACAATCGTCCCTACGATTGCGAGAGTGATAGCGCTCACAGTGCCGAAGCGAATCACCAGAATGAGTGATACAGCTGCGATGACATAGCCCACCCCAACCGCAAGGGGCAAAGCGGAAAACTGTGCAGCGCCATCACCACCTGCGAGCGCACTGGCCAGGTATGCGGCAGCGCAAACCGCCACGATGACGGACAAAAACCACATGAGGATTCCGGATGTGCCGAACCGTGTTTCCATATACACCAGCGGCCACGAATCTGACATGCGCGGCCATACGAGGACAGGCAAAATACCTGCGCCGACCGGCAGCAGAAAGAAGTAAAAGAAACCTTCGACGTAGTTAGCAGGATATTGCAGGGCGACAAAGCCTAGCGCCAGAATGCTGAGCATCAGGCAAGAGAAAACCGCTGGGCTAAAAGCTGCACGGTGGAGTCCTAGCAGCGTAGACCACAGCGAGGACTGTGCCGCCGCACGTGGGTGGTTCGTTGGCTGCCATACTTGGGCTTTTTCCACGGTGGTATCAGCCACGTCGGCGTCAGCCTGGGCCGTTGCAGATCGCGCGAAACGGTGTCGCAGCGAGAGCTTAGGCCGGTATCGTCGCGGCGTGTAGACCGCGGCTAGTGCTCCGAGCACGGCGAGGATGACGCACAATATGAAAGCCGGTAGTGGACTGCTGTTTAGAAGTGGGTCGTGTGGTTCAAGAGGCACCGAGTTCTGGTGAATACGCAATGCGCGTAAAAGCAGTCGTTGTGGCCATGCTGGGGGAAAGGCCCACCACTTGCCTGATTCAACAGTGTTCGGAAGGATGCTGAGTATTTGCCACAGGGCCGCAGCAACCAGTGTATAGGCGAAGCCCAGTCTGCGGGCACAGGCAGCGGAAAGCCCGGCAATGCCAAGTGCACCAAGGAAAGAATAAAGCCCGGCTATGAGGATAAGCTCGTGGTTCTCGCGCCCCTGGATGGCGACAGCGAGCCAGGAACCACCAAAGTTCAGCATGTGGAATAGCGCAATGCTGGCAATGACGACGAGAAGCCGGACAGCGTTCTCCCGACGCGGGTTGAGGTTTCTCCACTGCGTCCCGCCGCTGCGGGTAACAACTTCACGGTGTTCTGGGACCGCAGCGAATAGCGCAACAAGTGGGGCGTACATGCCGGTAACAAATAAGGATTGCCAAGCCAAGACGCCTGTGGCATCACTGTGCACCGATGCCATAGATGAAAAGATCACCGTCATGATGACCAGCGGTAGAGCAAGTAAAGGCAACCACTGTAAGGTGCTTCCACGGCTGCGCAGTAGTTCTGCTGAAAGGTAACTCGGGCGAGGATCAGTAGTGTGCTTAGGCATGTGACTCTCCTCCCCGGTTGGTAGGCGCTTGGGAGGGGTGGCCAGGTGAGGTAAGTCGGAAGAATTCCTCCTCCAACTGACCACGTGGAGCTAGCTCGTGCAGGGAACCGGAATAGCGAATCGTACCCTCGGCCAAGACGGTGATGTCATGGGCAAGGTGCAGGACCTCTCCAAGCTGGTGGGAGCTGACGATAACGGTGTGCCCAGCCGCGGCTAGTTGTTGTAGTAGCTCTCGCAATTCCATGATGCCTTGGGGATCGAGGCCATTCTGGGGCTCATCAAGAACAAGTACCTCTGGATCGCCGAGGAGAGCTTGCGCTAACGCCAGGCGGGCCTTCATACCAGTGGAAAAGGATTTCGCCTTCTTGGAGCCAACGCCGTTGAGCCCAGCGCTGGAGAGAACCCGGTCAATCTCGGAATCAGGAAGGCCCAGAAGTCGAGCGTGAACGCGAAGATTCGCCGAGGCAGACAGATGGCCATAAAAGGCTGGCCCGTTCACTGAGGCACCAATGCGGCGAAGCACATTGCGGCTCCATGGTTGGCCCGCCACGTTGATGGAGCCTGAGTCAGGTGGCAGGAGACCTAAGAGGATGGAAAAGAGCGTCGATTTTCCTGCCCCGTTGCGCCCGAGGAGCGCATGCACGCGGCCAGGGGAGATGTGGAAGGAAACATCATCGAGGACTCGTTGCCGACCAAAAGACTTCGAGATGTGCTCAAAAGAGATATCGCAATTCATAAAATGCAGTATCGCCGGGGCTCATCATAAAGGAATCCGCCTGCATGATGGTCTTCAGCGAGCAGACCTCCTACCGTGGTAGGAGCTTAGGCAACCCCAGCACGCTGCGCTAAGAGAACGAGGGCCACTCGGTCACGTGCGGCGAGTTTAGACATGAGCGCGGAGACGTGAGTTTTCACCGTGGTTTCTGCGATGACCATGTCGGCGGCTATCTCCGCATTTGTAGCACCACGCGCGATGAGCGAAAGCACTTCCATCTCGCGGCGCGTTACAAGACTGAGTCCTTGGCGTTCCTGGGCGCTGAGGTTTTCGCGCGTCAGCGCCGAGCGATAAGCCTCCAGCACTGGGCCGGTTACCTCGGCGGCCAGCACCGATTCTCCTTGCGCCACGTTGCGAACGGCGGTCACAAGAACCTCTGGGTCGGCATCCTTCAGCAGGAAGCCGTGGGCGCCAGCGGAGATGGACCGCGCCACGAGCTCTTCATCATTGAATGTGGTGAGCATGATGATGCGGCACTCGGGCTTGCGCTCGAGTATGGCTTGCGCCGCTGCAATGCCGTCCATGCCAGGCATGCGAATGTCGAGGATAGCCACATCAATGTGGTGGCTTATTGCTGCTGCCACGGCATCCGCCCCCGTGGCCGCGGTGGCCACGACCTCGATGTCTTCTTGCGCAGTGAGGATGGTAGACAGTGCTGAGAGCAGCATTGCTTGATCATCGGCCAACAAGACGCGGATTCTAGAGCTGCTGGGTTGCATCCATTGTCTCCTTCATCGGTATCTGTGCGTGCAAGGAAAAGGAATGAGCATCGCCGGAATAGTCGAGGCGACCGCCAAGCGAACGAGCTCGTTCCGCCACTCCGACTAAGCCCACGCCGCTGCCCGCGACGTTGCTTGGCGTGGGATGAGGATTGGTGGAGATGAGGGTGAGCGCGGCGGCGTCATCAAGTACAAGCTCAACCACGACATGCGTGCCGACGCCCTGATGGCGCAGAGCATTCGTCAAGCCCTCCGTGGTAATGCGCACCAATGCCATCTGCACCAACGACGGCACGGCGTATTCAGCTGGGAGGTTTGCGTCGACTTTCAGCCCGGCAGCGCGGAAGCCTTCGAGGATTCCTTCGATGTGCTCAAGTTGTTGAGCAGGCTCTAGAGCCGTGGGGCCGGGTGAGCGCAAGGCAGCGACGATTCCGCGAACCTCGCCCAAGGCGGTATCCGCATTATCGCGGATCGAAAGAAGTGCTTCTTCAGCCGCGCCGGAGTCCGTATTCGCTGCAACGATGCCTGCATTAGCCTGAACCTTAATCAGGGTGAGGGAATGGGCAAGGACATCGTGCAGTTCCCGTGCAATGAGGAGGCGTTCTTCTTCTTGTGCCTGGTGGAAGCGCTCGCGGGCTAGTATCTCCCGTTGGCGATCACGGTCAAAATACCGGGCAGCGATGAAATACGTGCTGCCCAGCACTGCCCAATGGGCCACCACCATGGCAAGGAAGGGTGTGTCTACCTCATAGCGCAGAAGGTAAGTCTCAGTGTCGATGCGCCACATGAAGGGGGAGATAAAGGTACCGAGTGCGGTGATGAGGAGGACCACCCGCGGAACCAGCCTCTGGGTGATGTACCGCGAGGTGGTGTACACGGCCATGGGGGCGGTCAGCGCCCACGGGGTGAGGCCGCTATTGGTGGGGAGCTGGTTCATCCATATGACAGCCCAGGCCAGGAGCAGAACTAGGAATCCTGTTGCGCTCACGATTGGCCTCGAGCGCCACACGAGGAAGAACGGTATGAACAGCAGCGACAAGAGAGCCTCGAGTACTTCCACCGTTCCGGAAGAGGAAAACGCCAAGGCACAATAAAAGGCCGCTACGAGCCCCGCGACTCCTGCGAGTAGCGCGTCCCCCAAATGCACCGAGGACAGGAAGGTACGCGCGGTGCGGGAAGAGCTCATAGACGGCCATGGTAGTACATGCCGAAAGTACTACTTCTTTTTCTTGTCCTTCTTGCCCTTCTTTTTCTTTCCCTGCTTCTTGCCGGAGCCGTTGCCGTTGACCTTGTCGCGCTCCAAATCGGCTGCGACATCTGGTACGTAGGCAAATTCATTGCGCGGCGGGCGTACGTATTCGGCCTCGAGCTCGGGGCGATCTGGGATCTCAGGAACATCCTGCTCTACGTGCTGGTACGGAACCATCTTGAGGATGTGGTTGATCACGTTGATGCGCGAGCGCTTCTTGTCCTCGGATTCCACGGTGTACCACGGGGAGGACGGGGTATCGGTGTGGACGAACATTTCATCCTTGGCACGCGAGTAGTCTTCCCAACGGGTAATGGACTGCAAGTCCATGGGGGAGAGCTTCCAGCGGCGCAGCGGATCGTTGCGGCGGGACTTAAAGCGTGCGAGCTGCTCCTCATCAGAAACGGAGAACCAGTACTTAAGAAGGATGACGCCATCCTCGATGAGCATGTGCTCCAGCAGCGGAGCCTGGTGAAGGAAGCGCACGTATTCTTGCTGGGAACAGAAGCCCATGACACGCTCCACGCCGGCGCGGTTGTACCAGGAACGGTCGAAGATGACGATCTCGCCGGCGGTGGGCAGCTTCTCAATGTAGCGCTGGAAATACCACTGGCCCGCCTCACGGTCGGTGGGCTTCGGCAGCGCCTCGATGCGGCAGGTACGCGGGTTCAGGTATTGCGTAATGCGTTTGATGGCGGAACCCTTGCCGGCGGCGTCGCGGCCTTCCATGATGATGACCACGCGGGCGCCGGTCTCAACGACCCACTGCTGCATCTCGACGAGCTCTGCTTGGAGGCGCTTGAGCTCGTCCTCATAGGCTTGCTTGTCTAGCTTCGGCGGCTTGGTGGCAGACTTCTTAGACTGTGAACTCATACCTCTAAATTTACCGCTTAGCTGGGAGAATCCCTAACCGCGGGGGTTAAGCAAGTGGGGCGAATTGGGAGGTATTTAGTCAACCTCGTGTTGCGTCACCGCGCCGCTGGCGGCGTCGACGTCGAGTTCGTGTTCCTGGCCATTCGCCTTGAACTCGATCTCCCAGTGCGGGCCCTTGCCGTCGTCACCATCGTCGTAGTCGACCTCTTTTTCTGTGACGGTCTGGGCATCAACGCCGGCGTGGGATAAAGCTTTCTCGAATGCTTCATCGCCGGTGAGTTTCCCGGAATTCTCTGCTTTTCCGGCGTCCCCGGCAGCAGCCGTGTCTGCAGGCAGCTGGGCGTCGTCATCGCGGTCATCGTCGTCATCAACATCGCCCTGGTCCGCGCCAGTTGCAACGGCTGTTTCCGTCACGGTTTCCACAGACGCGGGAGTCGGCGTCGGGGCGGGATCGGCCTCTTTATCTGAAGAGCACGCAACCAGCGCGGTGCTGGCGCATAGTGCGAGGCCGGCGGCGGTGAAGCGGGAGCAAAGAGTCATTGAGGCTCATCCTCCTTGGTCAGTCGGGCACGTGTGGTGCCCCACCCTAACGAAACCTGTCAGTTTTCGCTGAAGATCCTGGATACGGCTGAATGTTAACGGCCGTGACAGATACAGCCTTCGCCGCAGCCCCCGGCAGCGGGAGGTTCGCCGAAGCGCGTGGTGTTCTCAATCGCGCCGAGCCCTTCGATGCTGATGCGGGTGCGGGAGCCGTCGCCAAGCAGTGCTTCCTCACCGCGCGCGAAGCCCACGCCTTCCGGGGTGCCGGTGGCAATAACATCGCCCGGATTCAGAGGGTAGAGGGAGGAACAGAAGGCGATGAGCTCGGCCACGGAGAAGATGAGGTCATCGGTGTTATCGTCCTGGCGGACTTCACCATCGACGGTCGTGACTAGCCGCGCGGCCTTGCCCGGGGCCCATTCATCAGTCGTGGTCAACCACGGTCCGAAGCCGGCGGTGCGGTAGAAGGATTTACCGGCGTGGAACTGCGTGGTAGCGCGCTGATAATCGCGCAAAGTGTAGTCATTCATGATGGCATAGCCCGCCACATGCCCGAGTGCCTCCGCTACCGGAACGCGGTGCGCACGGCGCCCAATGACCACGGCGAGCTCTCCTTCATAGTCCAGCTTCTTCGTGGCATAGTCCGGGACGTAGACGTCATCGAAAGGGCCGGTCAGAGCCTCTGGAAACTTGATGAAAAGCGTGGGTTGTGTAGGCAGCTCGCGGCCCATCTCACGGGCATGCTTGGCGTAGTTAACGCCGACACAGATGATCTTTCCTGGGTTCGGGATGACGGGGGCGAGGTCGGCGTCGTCAAAAACCACCGGCTCGCCGGAGAGCTGCGCGGCTTTACGCCAGTCTGGACTGGCCAGCAATTCGCCGACATTCTCATAATCCAGCTCGGTGCCCACGTTGGGGCCATCGATGCGGATAGCGCAGGTGCCAAAACTGGTGCGGAGAGTAGCGAGCTTCATGCCGGCTAGTCTAACGCGCGAAGAATCTCCTCCACCGCATCGGCGCACATGATGGGGACCTCCTGGGCTTCCCGTTTGCTCCATGGCTTGAGAACAAACGCGGCTGGGTCCATGCGTCCAGGTGGGCGGCCGATGCCCACCGAAAGCCGCTGATAGTCCTTGGTGCCCAAAGACTTCGTGGTGGAGCGCAGGCCATTGTGGCCGTGGTCCCCGCCGCCGAGGCGTCGCTTGATGGTGGCAAAGTCGAGCTCAAGTTCATCGTGGACCACGATGATGTGATCATGCGGAATGTTGAAGTACTGAGCGAGGGCCTTGATAGGTCCGCCGGACAAGTTCATGAAGCAACGCGGCTTGGCGACGATCACCTTGTTGTCCCCGCGCCGCGCTTCGGCGAAATCCGTGTTTGTCTTCTTATGAACGGAAAAGGAAGCGAACAGCTCACGGGCCAGCTCATCAGCCACGTCAAAGCCGATGTTGTGGCGGGTGCCGGCGTACTTCGGGCCGGGGTTGCCCAGCCCCACGACGAGGAAAGAAGATTGAGTCACGCTGCCCATTCTAAACAGCGTAGGGGCGAAAACGGCGAACCGCGCCCGTCCCCAGAAAGCTGGGGGCAGGCGCGGTGCGTTAGATAGGTGAGGGGAGGTTTACTCCTCGTCCTTCTTCTCCTCGGAAGCGGACTCGTCGGCGGACTCGGCGCCAGCCTCAGCGCCGCCTTCCTCAGCAGCCTCAGCGGCAGCCTCGACGTCCTCATCAACCTCCGGCTCGGAGATGGAGACGATGACGGTGTCTTCCTCGGCAGCAAGGGTGGTGCCCTCCGGCAGGGAAACCTCGCCAGCGGTGACAACGGTGCCGTCCTCGAGACCCTCGATGGACACGACGATCTCTTCCGGAATGTTGAGCACGTCTGCCTCGACGAGGAGGACGTCGGCATCCTGGATGGACATGAGACCCGGAGCCGGCTCGCCCTCGAGGACAACCGGAACCTCGACCTCAACCTTCTCGCCACGCTTAATGGAGAGCAGGTCGATGTGGTCGATGTTGAAGGTCAGGACGTTCTGGTCGATGTGCTTGACCATGACGAGGTGCTGCTCGCCCTCGAGCTCCAGCTCGAACACGGCGTTGACACCGTGGTTGCGGACCAGTGCGGTCATTTCTAGGCGGTCAACGGCGAAGTGCAGAACGTCGACGGCGTGGCCGTAGACAACGCCCGGGATCTTGCCTGCAGCGCGCAGACGGCGAGCGAAGCCCTTGCCGAACTCAGAACGGACCTCAGCCTTAAGTACGGGGCGCTCAGAAGCCATAAGTAAATCTCCTTAAAGTATCGTTGTGCGGCAAGGGCTGTTGTAGGACCGTGTAGATACGACAAAAGCCTGCCGATGGACGTCTTGGACGAGTCATCGCAGGCTTAATACAAGATTCACTGCTTAACTTGTGCTATCGCGTCGATAACGGATTTCTCCCTCGCCGAGACGCACAAAATTTTAGCAGCAGCGTTGTCGCAGAACCAAATCTAGTGAGTCTCAAACAGCGTGGTCACAGAACCGTTCTCGAAAATCTCGTGGATGGTGCGGGCCAGCAGCGGGGCGATGGACAGTACCGTGAGGTTGTCCCAGCCCTCGGTGGACTGCGGCAGGGTATCGGTCGTGATGACCTCGACAGCACCGCACTCGGACAGGCGCTCGCGGGCCGGGTCGGAGAAGACACCGTGGGTACACGCAATAACCACGGACTTGGCGCCGGCTTCTTTGAGCACGCGGACAGCGCCCGCGATGGTGCCGCCGGTATCAATCATGTCATCGAGCAGGATGCAGTCCTTGCCCTCGACGTCACCGACGACGCGGTTGGACACCGTCTTGTTGGCCTCGGTAGTGGAGCGGGTCTTGTGAACGAAGGAGAGTGGGGCGTCGCCAAGCTCGTGCGCCCACTTCTCCGCCACCTTCACGCGGCCAGCATCGGGGGAGACCACAGCGAGGTTGTCCAGCGGGTACTTGGACTTGATGTAGTCCACCAAGATCGGCATCGCGTGCATGTGGTCGACCGGGCCATCGAAGAAGCCCTGAATCTGGTCGGTGTGCAGGTCCACGGACACGATGCGGTCGGCGCCGGCAGCGGCCAGCAGGTCTGCCACCAGGCGGGCAGAAATAGGCTCGCGTCCCAGGTGCTTCTTGTCCTGGCGTGCGTATGGGTAGAAGGGCAGGATGGCGGTAATACGCTTAGCGGAGCCGCGCTTGAGCGCATCAATCATGATGAGCTGCTCCACCAGCCACTTGTTGAGCGGCTGGGTGTGGGACTGCATCACGAAGCAGTCGGCACCACGGACGGACTCCTCGAAGCGAATGAAGATCTCACCGTTGGCGAAATCGCGCGCGGTGGTTGGAACCAGATCGGTCTTGAGCTCCTTGGCCACAGCCTCAGCCAACGCTGGGTGAGCGCGCCCAGTGAAGAGCATCATGTTCTTGCTGCTGCCGGTAACCTTGCCAGTCATAGGTAGATATCCCTTTACTTGTTGTTAGTTAGTGGTCTATTCGTCAGCCTCGGCGTCCTGTGCCTTGCCGGCGGCTTCTGCTGCCGGCGTGCCCGGACGCTTCTTTTGCACCCAACCTTCGATGTTGCGCTGCTTGCCGCCGGAGACCGCGAGCGCTCCCGCAGGAACGTCGTCCTTAATCACTGTACCCGCACCGGAGTAAGCGCCATCACCGACGGTGACGGGGGCGATGAACATGGTGTCCGATCCGGTGCGCACGTGGCTGCCGATGGTGGTGTGGTGCTTGTTGACGCCGTCGTAGTTGACGAAGACGGAGGAAGCACCAATGTTGGAATAATCGCCCACGGTGGCGTCACCGATATACGTCAGGTGAGGCACCTTGGTGCCGCGGCCGATCTGTGCCTTCTTTGCCTCGACGAAGCCGCCCAGCTTGCCCTCTTCACCCACGATGACGCCGGGGCGGATGTAGGTAAACGGGCCAATCTGCGCGTTGCCGCCAATGACGGAGTCGAAACCGTGCGTGCGCACCACATGTGCGCCTTCACCAACCTGCATGTTGGTCAGCGTGGTGTCGGGGCCGATTTCGGCGCCATCGGCGATGGTCGTGGCACCCCACAGCTGGGTGTTGGGGTGAATGGTGACGTCTTGGCCAATGGTCACGTTGACGCCGATCCAGGTGGTGTCGGGGTCAACGATGGTGGCGCCGCCGCGCATGGCTTCCTCAACCACGCGGCGGTTGAGCAGGCGGCCGGCTTGAGCTAATTGCACGCGGTCGTTGACGCCGGAGAGCTCCTCCGGATCGGCGGCGACGTGCGCACCAACGCGGTGGCCGTCTTCGCGGGCAATCTCCAAAACATCGGTGATGTAGAGCTCGCCCTGGGCGTTATCGGAGTTGAGCTTCGTCAAAGCGTCGCGAAGCACGGCACCGTCGAACGCGAAGACGCCGGAGTTGACCTCGCGCACCTTTCGTTGTTCCTCAGAGGCGTCCTTCTGCTCCACGATGGCGGTGACGGATCCATCCTCGGCGCGCAGCACGCGGCCGTAACCGGTGGGATCCTCCAGCGTCATGGACAGAACTGTTACGGCATTGCCCTCGCCGGTATGGGCCTCCTGCAGCTGGCGCAAAGTCTCCGGACGCAGAAGTGGAACGTCACCGTTAGTCACGATGACGGTTCCGTTAAAGTCCGGCAGAGCGCTCAAGCCGCACTGCACGGCGTGGCCGGTACCGTTCTGTTCCTCCTGGACCGCCTGGGATACTGCACAATCCAGTTCCTCGGCGATGGCATCGACAGCAGGGGAAACCTGGTCGCGCTGGTGGCCCACGACGACCACGAGGTGCTCCGGATTCAGACCGGCGGCTGCGTGGAGGGCGTGGCCGAGAAGTGACCTCCCGCCAATCTCATGCAACGTCTTTTGGGTTGAGGATTTCATGCGGGTACCTGCGCCTGCTGCCAGGACAATGGCGGCGCAGTCAGTTACTTCAGCCACGAGTGTGTGCTTCTCCTGTGATTGGGGGTCAGGACTTACTGTGTTTCATCATAACGCGTGCTGCCTACTTCCCGTGTGACACCTCCGGGAGCGCTCGGGCACGCCATGCGCCAATCAGACCGATGCACGCTAAGAACAGGATGGCCGCCGAGGGGCCCGCGAGTGCAATGACGGCGGAGATGCCGCCGACGACGAGGAGGATGACGCCCATCATGGTGTTTGCGGCCCCGACGTAGCGGGTGCGCTTGTCCTCACCAGCCATGTCCACCACATACGTCTTGCGAGCCACGCGGATGGCGGCGTGCGCCAGATTGACCAGGAAGAAGCCGAGGGGAAGGGCCCACATGCTCACCGCTGTCGGCGCCCACGCGGCGCAGGCCACGATGGCCAGCAAGATGATCGCCGCGGCACCCGCGGCCCAGGACATGACCAGACGGGAGGACTTATCCGACAACACACCAGAAACCCGGCCGCCGACGAGGCTGGCCAAGCCCGAAGCTAGGACGAAGCCGCCGAGTCCACTAAGCGCATGCGAGCCGATGTTCTGCGAAAGTACCACGATGAAAGAAGTGGATAAGGCAGACACCAACAGCAGGGCGCGGACGTTAACGAAGGCTCGGAAGCGGGCATCCTGGGTGTATAGCTGCCAGGTGTCCTTCCACCAGCTGCGGTTTATGCCCTTCTGGCCGGAGTTCTCCGGCACGGGCTCCTCGATGCTGCGAAAGACCGCTGCCGCAAGGAACCACGTGGCCGCGCCGATGGCCAGTAATAGTGCCAGACCCCAGCGCGGGAGTTCGCCCAGAACGGCGAGGACGCCACCGGTAATCAGGGTGACCGCCCCGCCCAGCTGTGTTGCCCGGCCGGTCACCACGCCGCGGCGACCCTTGGAGATGGTGCGGCCTTGGACGTCCTTACCGGTGAGCGAACACAGCGCGCGGAGCACGGCGAGAGCAGCAAGCGCGAGGCAGACGATGAGGCCGAGGAGGGGGCCGCTAACAAGCACGGCAGCCGCCGCAATGATCGCCGCGCACACACCCTGGCCCATCGACCCCAACACCCACAGGCGCTTGCGGGCAGGATGGGACACCACCCATGGGGTTAGCGCCGCCTGCGGGAGCATGGAACCGGACTCGCGCAAGGGGACCAGTAGGCCGGTGAAGAAGCTTGGGACGCCGGCCACACTAAACAGCCAGGGGAGGACCGTCTTTCCAGAGAGCAATTGATCGCCCACGCCCTGCAGGCCGTTCGACCACACGAAGCGGCGTGCATTGGCGGATTCCTGGGAGTGCGACGAGCTCTGAGTCATGACTGTGATTTTAAGCCCGGCTCGACCTTATATGGGTCCTAAGGTTTGCCTGATCTCTATCCTGGAAAACATGTCTATCTCCGCTCGTCCCACAGTGTCCCGCCGTGTCTTCGTCCAAGGCTCCGTGCTCACCATCGCCGGTGCCACCGTGATGGGGTTGAGCTCATGCTCTGCATCGTCCTCGAAGAATCAACCGGAGCCGCAGGGCTATGACAGTGAGCCGCGCGCCCTGCCCATCCCGCCGGTGGAAGAGGGCGAAGTTATTGACGGAACGCGAGTAATCAAGCTCACCGCGCAGGACGGTTACTCGGAGGTTCTCCCTGGCAATGACCGCACCAGGACATGGGGTTTTAACGGCCCCTTCTTAGGCCCCACCCTGCGCGCCCGGCGTGGGGAGAAGGTCCGCGCGGAGATCACCAACAATCTCATTGAGATGACCACGGTGCACTGGCACGGCATGAAGTTGCCTGCCTACTCGGATGGCGGCCCGCACTCGCCGATTGAGGTGGGCAAGACCTGGAAACCCGAATGGGAGATCACCCAGCCGGCGGCCACGCTGTGGTACCACCCGCACCCGCACATGGCCACGGCCACGCATGCCTACCGCGGGCTGGCGGGCATGTTCCTCATCGACGATGACGTGGCCTCTGGTCTTGACTTGCCGCAGGACTACGGTGTGGACGATATCCCGGTGGTCATCATGGACGCGAAGTTCACCGAGGACGGACAGATCGATGAGAAAAGCGATAACACCCTGGGCCTTCTCGGAACCACGCCCGTGGTCAACGGCATCACCAATGCGCGCTTCGACGCCACCACGCGCCGGGTTCGCCTGCGTCTGCTTAACGGTGCCTCCATGCGCTTCTACACACTGGAGCTGAGCAATGGCCCCTTCCATGTCATCGCCACGGACACTGGGCTTCTCGACGCCCCCGTGGAAGTCGACTCCCTCCTCTTCGGCCCGGGCGAGCGCGCCGAAATTATCGTGGACTTGGAGCCCGGCGAGGAAGTACAGCTGCGCTCGGTGCCGCGTAAGGATAACTTTGGGGTGCCCAAAGACAAGGATGCGGCTGACTTCGGCTTTCAGGATTCCTTTGACATTCTCACCATTTCCGGGCCGGAAGAGTCCGCACCGGAGCCACCGGCTCTGCCGGAAACGCTGGACCCAGCCGCGGCGAAGACCCCGTCCACGGAGGGCCTTGAAGAGCGCGAGTTCGTGCTCAACACCTTCATGATCAACGGCGAGCAGATGGACATGGCGCGGGTGGATACGGTCATTGATCACGACGCCCCGGAGATCTGGACCGTGACCAATGAGAACTCTGATTGGCCGCACAACTTCCACATCCACAACGCCCGCTTCAAGGTTCTGGACTGGGACGGCGATGAGAAGATGAATGTGTTCAACTCCGGGTGGAAGGACATTGTGAATCTTCCGCCGAAGGCAACCGCGCGCCTGCTGGTGGAGTTTGGACACTTCCCGGACAAGACCATCCCGTACATGTACCACTGCCACATGTTGCTGCATGAGGACGAGGGAATGATGGGGCAGTACGTCATGGTCAATAAAGGCGAAAAGCCCGACGTGCGCGTTAAACCCGCCGCCTTAGTCTTCGAGCAAACCGCCACCACGCACTCCGCCCACGCCGGCCAGGTGGTGGACTCCTCCCGCAGCCCCTATGCGACGCCGGAGGCGAAGAGCTAACCCTTCACGATGCTCTCGTAGGCACGGCCCGCTAGCGCCGAGCTGTGCCAGCGGCGGAAGAGGTTGGATGGACGGTTGCGCATCAAGGTGACCGCGAATTTACGTGCGTCAGAGATGACTTCAGGATTTAGAGCGTTGAAGGTTTCCTCTAGTTGGCCGATGGGGTAGTAGAACGCTTCGGTCGAGGTCACTTCGTATTCATGACGCATGACCAAATGACAGGGCGAGTTGCTGATCCAGATGGCGTCAGGCTCTGCGTCCCAATCTGTTCAGAAGACTGAAATGGTAGCGGTGTGGTG
>NZ_KV799850.1:0-905 GCF_001810085.1 Corynebacterium sp. HMSC072A02
CCCCCGACGTGTCTACTTTCCGGGGGTCAGGCCCAACACCCACTGACGCGCGACAACACAACAACGCACCAAGAAGGAACGCAAGCAGCCACGAGATATCAAAGCCATTTAGCAGAAGAGCGAAGAGGAAAATGCAGGCCGAGGCCACGAGCATAATGACTAAGAACAGTAAACCGCCGCGCCCATCACGTACCTGCGGTATAGGCCTCTTCGACAAAAATGCATCGAGAAACCTGAAAGAGGAAGGATTGCCATTCTGTGTGCTGAAGCGCACGGACTTCAGGTCCTTGAGGAAGGCCGCGTTGTAGGAATGAGAGAACGTAGCTGACGTTTGGGTGAACCGCATCGCGTACTCCTTACTTTCCCGCCAAGGCACTGATATGAATGATTCTAATAAGCCGATACGCTCAAGGCGCGGTGCAAGAAGCACCTTCTCTACTGCATGAGCCTTTGGTCGAACGTCTCACTCCTCCATCTGAATGGATATATGCTCCGGAATCTTGAAGCTGGGCTAATGTGTTTGTGTGTGGCCATTAGTGCAGACCTGGAAGTGCATTCACGCAGGTCGCCGATCCTGGCCCCTTGGTGCTTGACGACGCCTACTTGCAGGTCTGTATTTTCAGGTCTGTACTTGTAGGCTGTATGGAAAAACGACGAGGAAGCCCGTCACCGTTGAGTGGTTGCTCTAGGTGACGGGCTTGGTGTATTGAGTTGTTTGTTGTTGTTTGGTGTCGGCGGTTTCTTACTCTCCCACAACCTCCCGGTTGCAGTACCATCAGCGTTAGCAGGCTTAGCTTCCGGGTTCGGAATGGGTACCGGGCGTTTCCCTGCTGCTATAGGCCACCGACAAACACACGGAGCAACTGTTTGTGTCTGGTTGCTGGTGTTGTGTCAGATACTGTGTA
>NZ_KV799851.1:0-7479 GCF_001810085.1 Corynebacterium sp. HMSC072A02
CCCAGACGGGAACGCCGCGGACGAAATTCTTCGTGCCATCGATGGGGTCGATGACCCACTGGCGGCCCTCGAAGCAGGCTTCGCCGCCGAATTCTTCGCCTAACACTTCATCACGCGGGCGGGAGCGCTTCAGCGCCTCGCGGATAGCCTTTTCGCAGGCCAGGTCCGCATCGGAGACCGGCGTCATGTCCGGCTTTTCCTTGACGGACAGGTCTGCAGCCTCAAAACGGTGCATCGTAATGGCGTCCGCATGGCCTGCCATCTCCAAGGCCAAGCCGAGGTCTTCTTTGTATTTACCCACGGAGCCATTCCTCCATCTGATCAACTACCTGTTTATTGCCCGCGATACACCATTCCACACCGCCGGCTTCAACCTTGCGCGCCGCGCCGCCTGCCGCGAGCACCAGCGCTTGGCCCGGATACCAATCCCAATCCTTCACGGAATGCTGCATCCATGCTCCCCACGTGCCATCCGCCACGCAGGAGAGGTCCACGGACCCTGCGCCTAGCATGCGCACGGTGGCAAAGTGCGGGGCCACCTTCTCCCAAGCGGAGGCGATGGCGGGATCCGTGATGGAGGTGGGGTGCAGGTACGTCGACAAGCACAGCTTGTCGGCGGGGGCGTCGGTGAGCTTGTTGACGTCCTTGCCATCCAGGCTGGTGGGGAAGTCACGGCCACCAAACCACGTGTAGCCCATGGCGGGGCGGTGGACGGCGCCGAGGATGACTCCTTCAGCGTCGACAAGCGCTAGCGCAGAGCACCAATAATCGGATCCGGAGGCAAAGTTGTAGGTGCCGTCGACGGGGTCGATGACCCAGGTCCGGCCGGACTTCGACTCGCGGTTCGCGCCTTCCTCGCCCACGATGCCGTCCTCTCCGCGCAGGGCTTCGAGCACACCGGCGACGAAGCGCTCGGCGGCGAAGTCGGCGTCGGTGACGACATCGGAGACGGAGGTCTTTTGCTCTATGTCTACTCCCTGCTCGCGGAGGCGCCAGGCCAGGCGGCCTGCGTTATAGACAAGCGCCTGGGCAAGGTGGGCGTCGGTATCGTCCGCGTGGGCAACGATAAAGGTCTTGATGATGGCATCGATCATCTCGGTGAGGCTTGGCTGGTCACTCATGCCGCCTATTGTCGCGCTAAACGCGGCCGATGGCTAATCAGGGAGAAAGAATAAGTAGAGTAGGGGGCTATGCGTCCGGAACAAACAGCACGACTTGAGGAACTCAGCGCCACTTTGACCTCCATAGAAAAGGTGATGGACCCGGAAGCGGTGTCCGAGCGCGTGCGCGAACTCGAGGCTCAGGCGGGGGATCCGTCGCTGTGGGACGACCCAGACCATGCGCAGAAGGTGACCTCGGAGCTCTCAGCGCAGCAGGCAAAACTGCGCAAGCTGAATTCCCTGCGGGGGCGGATCGAGGACCTTCCGGTCATGTCCGAGCTGGCGGAGGAGGAGGGCGATGAAGCCTCCAAGGAACTCGTGGACACAGAACTGAAAGAGCTTGGCGCGGCCATCGAGGCGCTTGAGGTAACTACGATGCTCTCCGGCGAGTATGACGAGCGCGAGGCCGTCATCAACATCCGCTCCGGCGCGGGGGGCGTGGATGCGGCGGACTGGGCGGAGATGCTCATGCGTATGTACACGCGCTGGGCGGAAAAGCACGGACACAAGGTCGATGTCTATGACATTTCCTATGCCGAAGAGGCCGGTATCAAGTCTGCCACCTTCGTGGTGCACGGCGAATACATGTATGGCCAGCTCTCCGTGGAACAGGGTGCGCACCGCCTCGTGCGCATCTCGCCTTTTGATAACCAAGGCCGCCGCCAGACCTCCTTCGCGGAGGTGGAGGTGCTGCCGGTGGTGGAGCAGACTGACTCCATCGAGGTTCCGGATTCGGAGGTGCGCGTGGATGTCTACCGCTCTTCGGGTCCTGGTGGTCAGTCCGTGAATACGACGGACTCGGCGGTGCGCCTGACGCACATCCCGACTGGAATCGTGGTGACCTGTCAGAACGAGAAGTCCCAGATTCAGAACAAGGCTTCTGCCATGCGCGTGCTGCAGGCGAAGCTGCTGGAGCGCAAGCGTCAGGAGGAACGCGCGGAGCTTGATGCACTGGGCGCCGGTGGCAATGCATCCTGGGGCAACCAGATGCGCTCCTACGTGCTGCATCCGTACCAGATGGTTAAGGATCTGCGGACGAATTACGAGGTGGGGGATCCTTCCAAGGTCTTGGATGGTGATATCGATGGCTTCTTAGAATCCGGGATCCGGTGGCGCATGGCGCAGCAGGAGACCTAGGCCCGAGTAACAAATGTTGCTAATGTGGCTTAAGTGATCACTTTCGAGAATGTGTCCAAGGTCTATCCGACCTCCACAAGGCCCGCGCTGGACAACGTGACCTTTGAGATCGAAGACGGAGAATTCGTCTTTCTCATCGGCCCCTCCGGCTCCGGCAAGTCGACCTTCCTCCAGCTCATGGTGCGCGAAACCAATGTGAGCTCGGGAGACATTTACTTCGGGGACTTCCACGTCAACACGTTGAAAGGCCGCGAGGTCAATAGCCTGCGCCAATCCATCGGCTACGTCTTCCAGGATTTCCGGCTTCTGCCCAAGCTCAACGTCTACGACAACGTCGCCTTTGCCCTCGAGGTCATTGGCAAACGCAAGGCGCGGATTGCCAAGCAAGTGCCCGAGGTCCTCGACATGGTCGGCCTAGGCGCCAAGCAGCATCGCATGCCGCACGAGCTTTCCGGCGGTGAGCAGCAGCGCGTGGCGATTGCGAGGGCCTTTGTCAACCGCCCCAAGCTGCTGCTTGCCGACGAACCCACGGGCAACCTCGATCCCTCCACTGCCGCGGAGATCATGGCCTTGCTCACCAAGATCAATCGCCGCGGAACCACCGTGGTGATGTCGACGCACAACGCGCGCGCGGTCAACGAGGCCCGCCAGCGCGTCATCGAGCTGCACAACGGCACGCTCGTGCGTGACGAGAAGAATGCAATGTACGGGGAGGCGGTCTAGGTGAATCTAGGCTTTGTTTTCAGGGAAGCCTTTAAGGGGCTCGGGCGCAACATCACCATGACTATCGCCATGGTGATTACCACCGCCATTTCGGTGGCGTTGGTAGTGGCCGGCGTCTTGGTCACCCAGATGACCAATGACACCAAGGACATCTACCTCGAGCGTGTCGAGGTCATGGTCCAGCTCAATGAGGAGATTTCAGCCAACGATCCGGACTGTAAGGATGCCGCGTGTGCCGGGCTGAAGAAGAAACTGGAAGCGGATGAGGACATTGAGTCCGTGAGCTACCGCAACCGCGAGGATTCCTATCAGCGCTTCGTGGAGCTGTTCAAGGACACCGATCCGGTCATGGTTGAGGAAACCTCCCCGGATGCGCTGCCGGCTGCCTTCCACGTGCGGTTGAAGGATCCGACGGATACCGCGCCTATCGACGCCATCGCTTCCGACCCCGCTGTTAGCGACATCGTCGACCAGCAAGAGGAGGTTCGCAGCGCCGCTGGCAACTTGGATGCCATCCGGAATGCCACCTTCATCCTTGCCGCGGTCATGGCGCTCGCAGCCATCATGTTGATTGCGAACATGGTGCAGATCGCCGCCTACCAGCGCCAGCGAGAGACCGCGATTATGCGTATCGTCGGTGCCTCGCGATGGGTTACTCACGCGCCCTTCATCATGGAAGCAGTCCTCGGTGCTGTCGGCGGCGTTGTCCTCGCCGGTATTGGCGTCATCCTGGGCAAGAACACCGTGCTCGATCCCGCCCTCAAGGACCTGTACCACAACCAGCTTCTAGCCCCGGTGACCTCTGGGGACGTCTGGACGGCGCTGCCCATCGTCGGGCTTGTGGCAATTGTGTGTGCTGCGCTGACCGCACAGGTGACCATGCGCGCCTACGTGCGGACCTAGAGCTGCAGGGGCGATGTGGATTTTGCCTGGCAGTAGCGTAATATAGTCCGAACTATGGCGAAGAAGGCAAAGAAGAAAAAGGCGGCCGTCGACAATAACTCGACCCTTGCCACCAACCGACGTGCCCGCCACGACTACACCATCCTCGACACCCTGGAATGCGGCATGGTGCTCGTGGGCACCGAAATTAAGTCGATGCGCGAAGGCAAGATTTCCCTTACGGATGCCTTCGCCACTATTGACGACGGCGAGGTCTACATCCGCAATCTCCACATCCCGGAGTACTCCCAGGGAACGTGGACGAATCACTCGCCCAAGCGCACGCGCAAGCTGCTGTTGCACCGCCGGGAGATAGACAAACTCATGGGGCAGGTGCGCGACGGCAACAAGACGCTGATCCCGCTCAAGGTCTACCTGAAGGACGGACGCGCCAAGTGTGAACTCGGCCTGGCCAAGGGTAAACAGGACTATGACAAGCGTGAGGCAATTAAGCGCCGTGACCAGGACCGCGACATCACCCGCGAGCTGGGTCGCCGCGTCAAGGGGATCAACGCCTAACCTGGGAGCCATGATTTATACGGCCAAGGTTCATGACATTATTCGGGGCGAGGAGCAACCGGGTGGGGTAGCGGTGCTCGTCGATAAGCTCTGGCCCCGTGGCGTGGCCAAGGAGCGCCTGCCCTATGACCACTGGTTCAAGGATGTCGCGCCCAGTCCGGGGTTGCGTAAGTGGTGGGGGCACGATGTCGATTCTTTCGAAGAGTTTGCCCGGCGTTACCGCGCGGAGCTCGACGCGAATGACAGCGAGGAGCTGGAACAACTGCGTCACCTTGCTGAGCTTGGCGACGTCACCCTCCTCTTCGCCGCCAAGGACCGCGAGGTCAACCACGCCACTGTGTTGAAGGCGTGGTTAGAGGAGAGCTAGGCGAACAGTCCCCAAATGGTGGCGCCTACGGCGATGAGGCCCGTGACGACGACGAACACGTTGCTGGGGCGGCCGCGGAATTGCTTGAGAGCATCGATGCGGTGGATGGCATACATCGGCAGCAGGTAGAGGATCGAGGCGATGAAGGGGCCACCGATGGCTTCGATAAGCCCCAGGATCGATGGATCGATGATCGCGACAACCCAGGCGGCCACGAAGATGATGCCGTGCATGATGGAATTGAGCTGCTTTTCCGAGAGCTTCGCCGTAGCGTGCGGTGCGGCGCTGCGCAGCAGGAAGTTGCCGCCCTCGGTGGCCCCCAGTACGTGGCCGAAGTAGGAGGAGATGATGGCGATCATCGCGATGATGGGGGAAAGGAAGGCCAAGACCGGAACGCCGGTCACATTGGCCAGGTAGGACAAGACCGGCAGGTTCTGCTCGCGGGCCTCCGCGAGCCCGTCCGCACCGAGCGTGAGGGTGCACGACCACACGAAGAACATGGTGAACACGGTGAGCAGAATCGCTGTCAGCGCCAGCGCGCGCGACGCATTCTCGGAGCTCTTCTCGCGGCCGTGTGCAGCGACCATGGCCAGAGAGAACTGGGAGATGGCGGGGGAGTGGTTAAAGGAGAAGACCAACACGGGGATGATGAGGGCGACAGCACCGACGACGCGCCAATCATTGTTGCCAACCTCCATGAAGGAGGCGATATCCCAGCGCGGGATGAGATAAATGGACAGCGCGCCGAGACAGAAGATCAGCGGATACACCAGGAACTGCGTGACGGCGAGCACCATGCGTTGGCCAAAGGTGAAGACGATGGTCATGATGCCCACGAGGAGGAACGACAATAGAGGACGCGGAACCGAGGGCCCGTGTAGCTGGTTGACGATGAAACTATCAACCGTATTGGTGATCGAAACGCCATAAATGAGGACGATGGGGAAAATTGCGCAGAAGTAGACCACCGAGATGATAAATCCTGCGCTTTTGCCGAAGTAGTCCGTGACCACCGCGGTGATGTCCTCGCCCTGGCGTGGCGATGCACAAATCATGCGGGCGAGCCCGCGGTGGGAGAAGTACGTCATCGGGCCGATCAGGATGGTTGCCACGAGTAGCGGCCAGAAGCCGAAGCTGCCGGCGTTGATGGGAAGGAACAAAATGCCGGCGCCCACGGCGGTACCAAAGAGGGAGATGGCCCATTCGGTATTGCTCGCTTGATGGTGGGCGGTTTCTTGGGAGCTAGAGGTTTCGGTGGTTGCGCTCACTTTGCAGCCTTTAACAAAGTAGGTGAATAGGACTCACACACCTTAACAGCGTTTAAGTTGATGTTAATCACAAGGGGGTGCTTATGAAAGCTATGCCTCATGTGGCCTGGGGTGAAGCTTGCGGGAATAGGGGCGGGTGCAGTAGCGTTGAACGAACCGTAGGGCGCGCAGAGGCGCGTGCTGCGCAGCTTTCACAGCAATGTGTAATCGAGGGGTCGACATGGTTTCGACTTCGTACATTGAGCCAGGGGAAGCGTGCCGGTGCAGGCTAGAGACCACCGTTAAGCGTCGTAGCAACCAATAAACGCAGAGAAGAACTCTCAGCGTGACTACGCCCTCGCTGCCTAATTTCAGCGACGCGTGTCTGTCAGCCTAGGTTTGGTTCCTGACCTAGATCCTGGCATCGACTAGGGAACTTGCCTGACCGGTTTGTTGTTCGGCCGGTTGGGGACTTTAAGAGCAACTGGGCCCATCATCCGGAGCGAGTTTGCCCGAGCCGGAGGGCCGAGTAGAGATCCTGTGCAGACTGCGCACGGAGAAGCCCTGGCGAGGTGACGAAGGACCCGGGTTCAATTCCCGGCGGCTCCACTGAATGGCAAGAAACCCGCTGGTCATAACGGCCGGCGGGTTTCTTGTGTGAAGGGGGCGGATTAGTCGATCGGGTAACCAGTGACCGGGCCCTCAGTGTTTGGCTGCCAGCCCAGCGCAGGGGCGATATGGGTGGCGAAGCTTTCCAGAATCTTCACGTTGACGTCCACGCCCATGCCGGTCGGGATGGTGATCAGTAGGGTGTCGGCGGACATGACGGCCGGGTCGGCCTTGAGCTGCTCGATGAGCTTGTCGGGCTCGGCGGCATAGGTGCGGCCGAAGGTGGACGCACCGACGTCGGGCAGCATGCCCACTTGGTCGGAGCCGGAGGCCTGCATGCCGAATCGCTGCATATCGGCGCCGTCCACGATGGGGAAGATGGAGCGGGAGACGGACGCGCGCGGGGCCCAGTCGTGGCCCGCTTCCTTCCAGGCAGCACGGTAGCGGCTGATCTGGTCTGCCTGGATCTCACCTAAGGTCGCGGCGGTGGTCTCGGAAACCAAGGTGGAAGACATCAGGTTCAGTCCGTCCCTGGCGGTCTGCTCTGCTGAAGTGTGAGTGCCGGAGCCGTAGAAGATGTGCTTGCGCAGATCAGGTGCAATGGGGAAGACGGGGAGGGGGGAGCCGGGCTGGAACATATTTGGGTACTGGCGGTCTAGAGGTGCGGCGGTGGCAAACCCGTTGCCGTCCACCGCAGCCATGAACGCCTCGAGGTGAGCTCGTGCCACGTCCGCGCCGTTGTGAGGTTACCCTCGTTTAGTGGACACCCTATTTG
>NZ_KV799852.1:0-305 GCF_001810085.1 Corynebacterium sp. HMSC072A02
AAGTTACGCGACCACATCACCCGTCGACTCGTTGATCTTCCTGTTGTTGGATTCCCCACTAGGCTGCACGTAAAAGTCCCTAGATTCCGGTGTACAGCCGCCTCATGTAAGAGAAAGATCTTCCAAGAATCTTTAACCTGCGCTGATGACGGCGCCAAGCTCACTGACCGGGTCACCCGCTGGATCTTGCAGCGCCTTGCTATTGACCGGATGAGTGTGTCAGCCACCGCCAAAGCACTCGGTGTGGGCTGGGACCTGGTCAACCAAGTCGCGCTGGATGCCTGCCGCCAGCTTGTCTACGGCGA
>NZ_KV799853.1:0-289 GCF_001810085.1 Corynebacterium sp. HMSC072A02
GGCGTGCTTTCAGGTCTGATTTCGACATCCGAAACGACTTTTCAATGTTGAATAGCCTGCGGTAATGCCCAATTACTTATTTGGCAGGCAAGTTAACAAGGTCGGTTTCATAGCCTTCAATTCCGGCTAGGGCACGGTGTTTGGCAGCAAGAGCGTAGTTGACCTTCTTGTTTGGGGCGGAAAGATAGAAATAGCGATTACGGTTGATAGCGATATCGCCGTCAACAGCGCGTTTGGCTTTCGCTACTTGTTCGCTGATTCCGCGCAGGCTGCGTCTAGCCCGATCATG
>NZ_KV799854.1:0-30217 GCF_001810085.1 Corynebacterium sp. HMSC072A02
CGGAATTCCTGCGCTGGTTCTTTACCGCCTCAGATATACAACCGGTATGGCTATGCCCGATTCGGCTACGTGAGGGCGTCGAAGACCTCGTCGGCACTGGCTCTCTCGCGGCTGATTCCCCCGCCCCGTGGCCGCTGTATCCGCTGCGCCCGGACCAAACCTGGGTCAACGTGGGGTTCTGGTCGGGCGTGGAGGGCAATCACGTCGACCCCTCCGCCCCGGGCAACGGCGCCTTCAACCGCGTCATCGAAGCTAAAGTCAGCGAGCTTGGCGGGCATAAGTCGCTGTACTCAGAAGCCTTCTACTCCCCCGAAGAATTTGCCGAGCTCTACGGCGGTGACCTGCCGGAGCGCATTAAAGCGCTCACCGACCCGGACAGCCGCTTCCCCGGCCTCTATGAAAAGACGGTCAACGACGCCTAACGCGCTGCCTTCCTAGGCAACTGCATCGACGCGATCAAAACCGTTGGTGGCCAAAGCCTTCATCACGCGGTCCACGGCGGCTTGGTCGGTATCCGGGTTGTAGGTTTCCAGGAAGACGATGTGCGCGGTGTCATTGCCTTCAAAGCGGATGGTCATGAAGTCGTGCCCCAGCTCCTGGGTGGCAAGAGCCAGCTCGCGCTGCACCGCCAGCTCGCCGCTGGGCAGGTTTTCCGTGCTGGTGGCGGACTCTGGCTGGGAGAGCATCTCCTGTGCATCGACGGGGCCAGTAACGCCAGCCAGGGGCAGAAGTGCGGCGATGGCGGTTGCCACGATGGAAGATACGGACGACATAACAATCTCCTTAACGCTTTTTAAGATTTAACCAAGGGTGATACTACTCTTCTTAGCTCCGCGTGCGCAATAGGCATGAAAAATCCCCCTGCCCCGCACGAATGCGGTGGTCAGGGGGAAGAAATCTGCTGAGTAGAGATTTACTTGGTGGTGGCGGTGCCGCCAGCAGCCTCGATCTTCTCAACAGCAGACTTGGAGAACTTGTCAGCGGTGACGTTCAACTTAACGTTGATGTCGCCGTTGCCCAGAACCTTGACCGGCTGGTTCTTGCGAACCAGGCCAGCAGCGACGATGTCCGCTACGGTGACGTCGCCACCCTGAGCGAAAGCCTCTGCGAGGTCAGCAACGTTGACTACCTGGTACTCAACGTGGTTCGGGTTCTTGAAGCCCTTGAGCTTCGGCAGACGCATGTGGATCGGCATCTGGCCACCCTCGAAAGCAGCGGAAACCTGCTTGCGAGCACCGGTGCCCTTGGTACCGCGACCAGCGGTCTTACCCTTGGATGCCTCACCGCGGCCGACGCGGGTTTTGGGCTTATTGGAGCCTGCGGACGGGCGCAGGTCGTGGAGCTTGATGATATCAGCCATGGTTTACTCCCCTGCCACTTCTTCGACGGTGACCAGGTGACGCACCTTGTGAACCATGCCGCGAATAATCGGGGTGTCCTGCTTTACAACAGAGTGTCCGATGCGCTTGAGACCAAGAGCCTCAATGTTGGCGCGGTGGTTCGGCTTGGTGCCCACAAGGCCCTTTACCTGAGTAATCTTCAGAGCCATTGCTTATGCCTCCTGACCTGCGCGCTTGCGCAGCATCTGGGCCGGTGCGACCTCCTCGAGGGACTTGCCGCGGCGTGCAGCAACTTCCTCCGGGCGAACCAGCTGCTTGAGGCCGTCCACGGTAGCGCGGACGACGTTGAGAGCGTTGTCGGAGCCCAGGGACTTCGACAAAATGTCCTGCACACCGGCGCACTCAAGCACCGGACGAGCAGCACCACCGGCGATGACACCGGTACCCGGAGCGGCCGGCTTCATCATGACGATGCCAGCTGCGTCGCGACCCTCAACCGGGTGGGTAATGGTGCCGGCAATCATCGGGACGCGGAAGAAGTTCTTGCGAGCCTCTTCTGCACCCTTCTGGATTGCGGCCGGGACTTCCTTGGCCTTGCCGTAGCCGACGCCAACCATGCCCTGGCCGTCGCCAACGACGACGAGAGCGGTGAAGGACATGTTGCGGCCACCCTTAACGGTCTTGGAGACGCGGTTGATGGTCACAACGCGCTCGATGTACTTATCGCGCTCGTTGTCCTGGTGGTTGCGGCGGTCGTTACGACGGCCGTTGTTGCGACCCTTGCGGTCGTTGTTGTTCTCGGCGGAGCGTCCGCCGTCACGCTGTTCACGGTCCGACATTAGGCGTTCCTTCCGTTGATGTTTCCGTATGCCTTAATCATTAGAACTGCAAACCACCTTCACGAGCAGCTTCGGCCAGCGCAGCAACGCGGCCGTGGTACTTGTAGCCTGCACGGTCGAAGACGACCTTCTCGATGCCAGCGGCCTTGGCGCGCTCAGCGATGAGCTGGCCTACCTTGGCAGCCTTGGCCTTCTTATCGCCCTCGAGTGCACGCACGTCGGCTTCCATGGAGGAAGCAGCGGCCAGGGTGTGGCCGGCCAGGTCGTCGATGACCTGAACGTGCATGTGGCGGGAGGAGCGGTGAACGACCAGACGCGGTGCCTCAGGGGTGCCGCGGAGGGTCTTACGGATGCGGAAGTGGCGGCGCGCGCGTGCTTCACGACGACGCGAGGAAATGTCCTTGCCAACCGGGGTGCGCTTTGCGTTTTCAGTGTTAGCCATTGCTTACTTACCCGTCTTTCCGACCTTGCGGCGGATCTGCTCGCCGTCGTAGCGAATACCCTTGCCCTTGTAAGGATCGTCCTTACGCAGGCGGCGGATGTACGCGGCGACCTGTCCAACCAGTTGCTTGTCAATACCAGATACGGAGAGCTTGGTTGCGCCATCCACAGCGAAGGTGATGCCCTCCGGAGCCTTGATGAGGATCGGGTGGGAGTAGCCCAGAGAGAACTCCAGGTCCTTACCCTTCTGCTGGACGCGGTAACCAACACCGAAGATTTCCATCTTCTTGGTGTAGCCCTCGGTCACGCCAACGACGGCATTGTTGACCAGGGAGCGGGCCAGACCGTGCAGTGCGCGGTTCTTGCGGTCGTCGTCCGGACGGGAGACCTTGATCTCATCGTCCTCGACGGCTGCGGTGATCGGCTCCGGCAGCTCAACCTCGAGGGAGCCCTTGGACCCCTTCACGTTGACAACCTGGCCATTGATGGTGATGTCGACGCCCTTCGGGACGGCGATAGGTGCTAGACCGATACGAGACATGTGTCAATCCTCCCTTACCAGACGTAGGCGAGAACTTCTCCGCCTACACCCTTCTCCTGAGCCTGACGGTCGGTAAGCAGACCCTGAGACGTGGAAATGATGGCCACGCCCAGGCCGCCCAGAACCTGCGGCAGTTCGGTGGACTTTGCGTACACACGCAGACCCGGCTTAGACACGCGACGCAGACCCGAGAGGGAACGCTCACGATTGTTGTACTTAAGCTCGAGGGACAGCTCGCGGCCCTCGACGGAGTAGTCAGCGATGTAGCCTTCCTGCTTCAAGATCTCGGCGATGTTCGCCTTGAGCTTGGAGGTCGGCATCGACACGGAATCGTGGTGCGCATTGGATGCGTTGCGCACGCGCGACAACATGTCGGCAATAGGATCAGTCATAGTCATATGAGTGACCTGTAACCTTTCTCGTTGCGGTTCCCTTAAAGCTCACCAAAGCGTTTTCCGTGTGATTTCGGGCTACTCACGCTCCCCGCGGTCAATACCGCGAGGCGCTCGCCACCCTTTGATACAGACAACGGTCCGCTGTCTACGGCGAGGGGCCTACAACAAAGTAGATGTGTTCAATTCTTCCGGCTTGGCACATTTGCGCACCTCCAGCGCCATTTTTGCGGCGCGGAGGAGGAAAAATGCAAGTCCGTCGGCTTACTTTACCCGCTGACATGCTGTTTTCCAAAACGCGTTAGCATGGGAAGTCATGAGTGAAGAACAAGACCCCATCCGCACGGCACACCAGTGGCTTGAGGAGGCTGCCGAGCTTGTCGGCGTCTCCCCGGCCGACGCCACCGCCTTGGTTAGAGAACTCCTCGATCTGACCAAGGACGTCGCGCATACCCAATCGCGCCCCGCTGCCCCGCTGACGGCGTACCTGGTCGGTTTGGCCTCGAAGGACGTCGACGAGGCCCGCACCCACATCGCCACGCTCAAGGAGGCCCTCAACCGATGAGCGGGCACGTCAACGCCACCTTCGCCGTGACCAAGGTGCGCCTCGATGAGCACGGAGAGGTCATCCAGGTCGATACCCGCGGCGATACCGTCGCCGGCGAGGAGCCTTTGGAAATCCGCGTGGGCGGACAAACGCTGACCACCACGATGCGCACGCCTGGCCACGATGTCGAGCTGACCCACGGTTTTCTTCATTCCGAGGGTCACATCGAGAGGGCCAGCGATGTCACCGAGGCGCGCTACTGCGCCGGTGCCTCAGTGGACGGGCGCAACCCCTATAACTTGCTCGACGTTGAGCTAGCCAACCCCCACGCGATCAGCCTCGCCGATCTCCGCCTGACGACAACCACGTCTGCGTGCGGGGTGTGCGGCACCTCCTCTATCGAGGCGCTAATGAAGCAGTCGCGATACTCAATCCCACAGGTGCCGGTGGATCCGGGGGTCGTCGCCAAGCTGCCCGGCGCCTTGAAAGCGGAGCAGAAGCAGTTCCGCAAAACCGGCGGCATCCACGCCGCGGGCGCCTTCACGCTCGAGGGGGAACCCGTCGTTGTACGCGAGGACGTCGGCAGGCACAACGCCGCCGACAAGGTCATCGGCCACCTACTGATGGAAGGAATGCTGCCCGCCAGCGACCTCATCCTGGTGATGAGCTCGCGCGCCAGCTTCGAGCTGGTCAACAAGGCTGCTATGGCCGGCTTCGGCATGCTCGTTGCGGTCTCCGCGGCCTCCTCGCTGGCGGTTGAGACCGCCCGGGAAACCGGCATGGCGCTCGTGGGCTTTGCCCGCGGCGACCGCTTCAACCTTTATTCCGGAAGCTTGGTCACACGATAGCTTCGCGTACTGCGCGGATCGTCGCAACGCCGGATATGGAATTCGTAGTACTAGTGATCGATTACCGCGATGAATAGTGCTACGAAACCGTCGGATCCATCGCTACAATTGCACCTTTCCAAACCTCAAGCACTTCAACTGGCTCCGCGTTCTCAGTTTCCCTAACTACGGGAAACATCATACTCACAGCTCTACCGCGCAGTTCTTCAGGAGATACTTCGCTTACAACACGACCTCGACTGCGTGAATCCCAGACCTAACTTTGGTTAGGTGGCGAAAGAGTACGCCCGGGGACTAGCTTTCCTTGGTACTTTCTCTGGACCCAAGGGGTCGGCTTCTCGACCTCCCCATAAGCATCGATTAGCTCAAGAATGGACGCTACCGCTCCTGTCGCTAGCTTTCGCACAGGCCAAGAATAGGTCGTCAAACCCATAATATCGAAGCCTGGCAACGCCCCATCACAGCCAGTGACGCTCACATGGCTGGGAACAGATATTCCTTCATCCTGGCAAACACGCAAGTAATGTAGCTGGCGCAAATCTGTCGGACACATGACAGCCGTGATGGCTCCACTCTTAATGAGAGGTACCACATACGCTTCCCCGCTATCGAACTTCACGTCAACAATAAAGGGCTCCAATCCTTGCTTACGAATTTCCGCGATTGTTGCCTGAGCTCGGGTGTACTCAGGAAACGAAACTTCAGGACACGTGCGCACAACCGCAATCTTCGTGTGGCCAGCTTTAACAACAGCCTCTGCTAAAACCTTGCCTGCGTGTTCTGCATCGAAAGACACAGCGGGAATTAGCGCATCGGGTTC
This sequence comes from Corynebacterium sp. HMSC072A02, assembly GCF_001810085.1. Taxonomy (NCBI): domain Bacteria; kingdom Bacillati; phylum Actinomycetota; class Actinomycetes; order Mycobacteriales; family Corynebacteriaceae; genus Corynebacterium; species Corynebacterium sp. HMSC072A02. The sequence goes on from NZ_KV799854.1 coordinate 5,769, forward strand.
CGGTCGCCCTGCTCGGATGATTGGTACGCGTTCTGAGAACGGCAGCAAGAGCTCACTCGCTAAATCTCCGGTTGAGACAATTAGTCCCGCTACCCCCAAGCCAAGGAGATGAGACAAGCTGTCTAGCTGCCGGTCATCACACTTGCCTGGCGCTACCGACATAGTAACTAAATCATATCCTTGACGATGAGCCGCAACCTGCAGCTCCTGAAGAAGTAAACCGTATGCAGGATTAGCAGGGTCCCGGACCAATGCACCAAGTGTTCGCCCGCTAAGAGCCGATAGTTTTCGAGCTATTACATTCGGAACGTAGCCAAGTTCATGCGCAGCTTCGAGGATCCTACGTCTGTTTTCATCAGACACTTTCTTCTGTCCCCGAAAAACTCGTGAGACTGAGCTGCGAGAGACGCCTGCTCGCGCAGCGATGTCACCCAGCGTCGGCTGTCGACCCTCTGCTTCATTAGAAATACAGTCACCCATGGAGAGCCCTTCCTTCGCAGCATAAGACAGAGCTAGAAGAGTGCTGCGTTATGTCGCCCTTCTTGAACGGTACTCACCGTTGCCCTTTACCGCTCTACTTTCACCATTTGCGCAGCCATTCATCGAAACTGGTCATTTGCCACGTCAACTAAGTATATCTCGATCAGACACCCCCGCTTGAGGGGCATTTGGAGATACTCCGACGCTACTAACCCAAAAGTGAGAAAAGCCATTTTACCCAAGTGGGGAAACTTCCCCCTTCCGCCAAGGGAAACTTAGCCTCATTACAGAGCATTGGGTAAACAAAATCCTGCCAGTTAACCACCATGCAATCTTGTTCACCTAACCCTCAATCACCAAAAGAGGTAAACGCCCTGTTCAGGAGGCTGCACAGATTTGAAATAGCGAAGCAAAGTGCTCCCACCTGCAAAAATGTCACCCCAAAAAAGACGTGAGGCGCTTCGTTTATTGTTTACGCACCCGAGTAATCCCGTTTACTTGTAGCTGGGACAGTGTTTTCGCTTCCAGAGGGCGGCGACCTACGACCTTTCGCCATGTCGCCGCATTCGGCAGATCAAAGCAATAACGCTCGTTCACTTTTAGTTCAGAAAGCTATCTCAATGTCCGACATAGTTTTTGACGCAGCTACGCTGCTCTACCCCGGCAATGAAACACCCACCATCAATAACCTCGACCTCACAGTCCATGACGGTGAGTTTCTAGCGGTCGTCGGACCTTCCGGCTCCGGTAAGTCCACGACACTTCGAATGGTTGCAGGTCTCGAAGCTGTCACAGGTGGGGAAATCTTCATTGGCAATCAGCGTGCCTCACAGCTCCCGCCTTCTAAGCGCGATGTCGCTATGGTCTTCCAGTCCTACGCCCTTTATCCGCATATGACGGTCGGTGAGAATATGGAGTTTGCACTTAAGATGCAGAAGGTTGACAAAGCGAGCCGTGCTGAACGCGTCTCTGAAGCAGCAAAGCTACTTGAACTCGAGCCTTACCTCGACCGCCTACCGAAAGCATTGTCTGGTGGCCAACGCCAACGCGTTGCCATGGGGCGTGCCATTGTCCGTAATCCGCAGGTGTTCCTGATGGACGAGCCGCTGTCCAACCTCGATGCCAAATTGCGAGTAAGTACTCGCTCGCAAATTAGCCGTCTGCAGCGAAAGCTCGAGACGACGATGCTCTACGTCACCCACGACCAGACTGAAGCCATGACCATGGCTGATCGAATCGCGGTTCTGGAGGGAGGAAACATGCAGCAAGTCGGAACTCCAGAGGATTTATACTTACGCCCCGCAAACGTTTTTGTGGCTACATTCATCGGGTCACCATCGATGAACCTAGTTTCTGCAGTCAAAGACGGTTCAGAGCTGAAAGCCAATGGGTTCACTCTTCCTGTACCCGAACTTCGAGATCAACCAAACGACCGAGAAGTCATCATTGGTATTCGCCCAGAGGACTTCGAGTTATGTGGGTCAACAGAGGCCGATATTTTGGGCACTGTTGAATATGTCGAGAACTTTGGTTCCGACAAATATGTCCATATCGTTCCGCAAAGTTCACCAGTCGCCGCTCCCCCGAAAGCCTCTGACACCAGCGATGAGGAAACCACAGCAACTCTTCTCGTTCGCGTTGCAAACACCGAGGTGCTGGACGAAGGCGCACCCATTTCGGTACGCATCAAGCGCGACAAGCTCCATCTTTTTTGCAGCCATACAAAGGAGCGGATCAACTAATGAGCATCACCGCAAACTCTGCTACCTCAGCTCGCCGTACGGCGGAAACCGTCAAAGAGGACGCACAGCAGCGCCGCGGAGCAGGGATTGACTGGCTTTCCTGGGCAATGTTGTTTCCAACCCTTGTCCTTTTTCTAATCTTTGAGTTTTATCCATTCTTCCGCGCCCTGTATTTGTCGTTCGCCTCAACCGACCTTTTTGGACGACCTAAAGGGTTCGCTGGTTTCGAGAATTACGTCGCTATGTTCACAGATCCAGCCTTCGGTGCCACTTTGGTGCGAACTCTGGTGTTTACGGTAACCACCGTAGTTCTCAAGCTCGCTATCGGTTTGGCCATCGCGCTTCCCTTGAGCTACCGACTAAAGGGCACTTTTTGGATGCGTTCTTTAGTGCTAGTGCCTATGGCTGTATCCACGGCGATCGGCACTCTCGTTTTCCGAAATATGTTTGCCCCCGTCATCGGATTCTTTGATCAATTAGCGACGATGCTCGGGTTTGGGACCGTAGGGTGGCTAACCAGTCCTCGAGTCGCACTACTTTCCACAATCACAGTAGACCTGTGGATCGGTATTTCTTTTGTCATTTTGCTGCTGATGGTTGCTATCGACGGGATCTCGGATGACGTCGTAGAAGCTGCGAATCTCGACGGCGCCACCGGCATCAGGTACGTGCGCTACATCATCATTCCAGGAATTGCTCCAATGCTCCTATTCCTGGCTGTGACTCAGTCCATGGCTGCAATGAAGGAATTCACAATCTTCAACGTTCTTACTGACGGCGGCCCAGCATCATCCACTAGGACCCTCGTACTTGACATCTATGACTTGGCGTTTGGTGGCGGTACAGCAGACTTTGCTGCAGCTTCAGCCCGCGGCATGGTGCTTTTCGCCATCATCCTCGTTCTCACGCTCATCCAATTTCGTCTAAGCCGGAAACAGTCTTAAGAATTATCTGAAAGGAGGAGCATGATGTCTCGCACCTCAGACACCCCGAACAAAAGAGTGAATCGGGTCCGCCGACAAAAGCGCTCCCAAACTACCCAAACGACTCCTAATCCCAGTTCTCAGCTGCGCTCACCGTTGATGACGGCACTCATGTGGGTCTGGCTACTTATTGCATGCATCTTTATCATATTTCCTGTCGTCTACGCGTTCGTCGGGTCTGTACGTTCCACAGCAGATATTCAAGCCGGCATCCAAACGCTGTTCTTCGGTGATTTCGTCGGTTCAAACTATCCACGAGCATGGGAGCAGTCCCAAGTTGGTCAACAGCTTGTGAACTCACTGATTGTCACGGTTTGCCAAACCGGAGGCCAATTTATTACATCGGTTCTTGCGGCCTTCGCCTTGGCTTTCGGCCGTATTCCCATGCCTGGAAAGATCCTCGGTTTCTTTCTCATCCCAATGATGATTCCTTCCGAGGTCTCGGTGATTGGTAACTATCTCACTGTGAGTGAGATGGGCCTTTACGACACAGTCATCGCAATCTTCCTTCCCTATGTCGCATCATCCTTCACAATCTTCTTGTTCTATCAAGCTTTCAAGCAGTTTCCCAAGGAGATCTATGAAGCAACGAAACTCGAAGGCGTCAGCAGGATTCGGTTCCTCTTTACTTTCCTTCTTCCTTTGAATCGTTCGGTATGCATGACTGCACTAGTCACCGGTGCAATTGCCGCTTGGAATGGCTACATGTGGCCACTGCTAATTACCCAATCTCCCTCTGTACGCACCATTCAGCCGGGTATCAAAGCCTTGGCGGATGAAACTGCCGTCGACACTGGCCTTGTGCTCGCTGGCCTTCTAATTGCCGCTCTGCCCACAATAATCCTCGTGATATTCGGCCAAAAATACCTGAGCCGCGGCCTCACCGAAGGAGCTGTCAAGTAATGCCTTTTTCTTCCCGCGCGAAGCTCTTGTCTGTAGTCACTGCCGTGGCTATCCCTGCTTTTGGAGTTACCGCCTGCGGCTCATCCTCTGACTCGGTGCCAAGAAATGAAGCCGGTGAAATTGTGGTGGACTTCTGGCATTCCTCTTCAGGTGCCTCTGGCGACACGCTCCAAGCTATTGTTGACCAATTCAATTCGGAGCATGAAGGCGAGTACGAAATTCATGCTTCTTATCAGGGAGCATATGAAGACTCAATTTCCAAGTTCATCGCCTCGGTCCAAACTGGCCATTTACCAGCACTCATGCAAGCTAGCGACATTCAAAGTCGCTTCATGATGGACTCAGGGCTCGCTATCCCGGCTGAAGACTTGGCAAAGGAAAATGGCGACTATGACTTCAACGATCTTGTTCCCATCGTCGCCAACTACTACACGATGGGAGACAAGATTTACTCGATGCCAGCGATGGTGTCGCAACCGGTCTTGTATGTCAATGACGAAGCCTTCGCAGACGCTGGTATCAATCCATCGTCATTGAGCACCACCGAGGGGCTCATGGAAGCTGTAGAAAAGCTGCACGGCAAGACTGGCAAGGCTGGATTAACTTTCCACCACTCAGGCTGGTATGTCGAAGAGATGGCAGCCATGTTGGGCAACGAGTTTTGTACACCAGAGAATGGCACTACGTCTGAAAAGGCTTCAACGTTCAGAATTGACGACCCTCAGCTTGTCGATATGTGGACGACCATCAGTGAGCTCTACAAGGAGGGCGCAATCCATGATGCGGGCAGTGATGGGTCTGCAGCCACGGGCGCATTTCTTAGCCAAAATGCTGCTATCCAGATGAACTCCTCTGGCGGTTACGGAAACGTCGCTGAGGCAAACCTCGATTGGGACTGGTCCATTCACGCCTTACCACGAGATACTGACGCCGCTGGCGCAGCTCCTGGAGGAAACTCTCTGTGGGTAATCGAAGAAGGTACTTCAAAAGAGGAACAAACCGCTGCTTGGGAATTTATGAAGTTTGTCGGTTCGGATGAAATTCAAAAGAAAATTTTTGACGAAACCGGTTACCTACCGACTACAACTGCAGCCATGGATTCTCTGACAGATCTAAGCCCCCAGCAAAAGTCGCTGTTAGAGCAGTATGCTTCTACGCCAGTCAACACTGTTACCGCTGGATGCCATACCGGCGCCTTGAATGACGCTCGTAAGTCCTATAGCCAAGCCATGTCAGCCATCGCCAATGGCAAAGACCCAAGGGCAGAATTCGAAACTGCTCAAGAAACGGCGGACTCTGCCATTGCCTCCTATAACAAACGAGCAAGTAAGTAGGTACTAGTTCAATGACCAAGATTGCCAATCCCCATACTTGGGAAAAGTTCACCGAGCGCGGCGATGTTCGTCGCCATCCAGGCTCTACTTTTGTTGCACATGTTCCTGAAGGCTCTGAGTTCCAACAAGTTGAAATTAGAATTCAAGACGACATTAAGTCTAGAGGTTGGGAAACCGATTACGGCTTCACCGTTCCTTCCAGCTTCCACATGACCCTCCTCAATGGCCTCAAGCATCGATCTCTACTCGGTCAGAAAGAAGCTTGGCCAGCTTGGCTCAACGAAACCGATGATTTTCCTGATTCGGTTGTCCGGATGCGTCAACGCCTCGTTGAAGCCAACATTGAAGGGCCCAAGGCACTTGCGGTGCGCGCTGTAGAGATGTACCCACTCGACGAACACCTGACCGTCAAATTGAAGCCGGCCGATGAGTCAGTTCGTCAGGAGATCGAACGGTTTCGTTGTGATATTGGAGAGGCGCTCGAGATTCCCGTGACAAGCCTTGAGCACTACCAGCTACACTCCACATTGGGTTACCGCCTTACCCAGGCAGAAGGAAACCTGGAGGAACTCTCCGAGGCCGAGGAGCTTTATAATTCCTGGTTACAGGAGATGGGCGTTATCAACCTCGAACCTGCTTTTTTCTCCTTGTTTAACGACATGCAGAGCTTCCCGCCTTTGCTCTACTTCGATCCGAGAGAGCGATAGACAATAGAGAATGCCCTGGCCTCACATTCTGGTGTGGCCAGGGCAATCTTTTTCAGCTGGGTCACGCTAGGTCAATACGTCAGCTAGAACAGTACGCGCGGCCCCCACTCCCTCCCAGAGCTGTCCTTGCCAGCCAAACGCTTGGGCGCCTTCGATGTTTACTGGGCGATCGTCAAAGAACACAACGTCTTCACGCTTGTGAGGGCCAAAGGATGTCTCAATTTCCCTTTCGGCTATACGAAAAATCTCTTGGCTCGGTTTAGCAACCCCCACCTCAGAAGAAAACACTTGTACTGCAATCTCTTGCGCCCACGGAGAAGTTTTTACCGCCCGCGCCATCGAATGCGGTGCATTGCTCAAGAGTGCAACGGGCACCTCAGCGGCATGAAGCTCCGCAAGGAAGTCCGCAGTCTCGGAGGTAGTTGCAGAGTTCCGCTCACCGTCGAGGGCACCCAATGCTGCGGAATCAACATGCTCGATTTCAGTAGGTGCAAGTCCCGCATCGAGAAGAACCTTCGGCCAATACTCCTCGTCTGACATCCCCAAGTCGTAAGCATCGCGATGGGCCCAATACGCGTTCATCAACGCCTCTGTATCCACTGGCAATCCGCACTCGGTAATGAAGTTAACCAGGCGCGGAACCCTATCTCCCTCCGGCACCAACACCTTGCCAATATCAAACACAACGATTGTCATAGCCTCTCCTCATACCAAAAGAAATCTCTAACTCTCTTCGCACAATTCAGTACGTACGAATCACAGTGTAGCGCCCGAATTTTCTGGCTGACCTGGCGTAATGGATATTTTGGGCGCAACAGAAAAGATTCATCTTTAGGCCATCTTGGCTGTTTACTTGTCGTTAATCTGCGCTAGATGGACTCAGCGTTGCTCTTAAGAAGGGAGAGATCTTGCCCGCTTTTCCACACCACGAATAGCGGCACTGTCAGTCTTCGTAGCCACGAGACTCGGTGCCTTAACCGATGTCTTTGTCCGCGGAGGGATTCTTGAAGAAGTACGGAAGAATGACTGGACGAACCATCGGCCAACCGGACCATTGCACGGACCACGAACTGCGTGGTTCTTAGAGCCCCAACAGTTCCGAAAGCTACTCCACGGCCGATTCGCCCGAGGCGGTGAGAAGACTAGTCGCGGTACGCCTCCGGGCCAGAGTTAAGCCAGGCGTACACGCCGCCAATAAGGAAGCCGCCGCCGATGAGGTTTCCCACCCACACGATGGACCAGTTGGCCAACACCGCGCCGAGGGTAAAGCCTTCCGGCAGCGGGCTGGCGCAGAAGAAGGTCAGGGTCATCAGGCAGAAGTTGGCAATAACGTGCTCCAGGCCTAGGCCCACGAAGCAGGCGATGATCGGCACGATGACGAAGAACTTGGACACCACATCCTTGGCAAAGACCGCGCCGACGATAGCCATGTTGACCACGAAGTTGGCCAGCATGGCCTCCACCAGCAGTCCGCCTGGGCCCTTGGTCAGCTTGCCCATCGAGAGGTTGGCAATGAGATGGTTGGGGTCGATTCCGCCCAGCTTGGCCGACATTCCCATGGCTGCAGCAAAGAGGGCGGCACCGACTAGGTTAAACAGCGTCGTGACCACCAGCAGCCACAGGCCCTTGCCCCAGCCCACCTGTTTAGTTACGGCGCCATAGACCATGTACATCATGTTGCCGGTGGCCAGCTCCGCGCCGAGAAGGACGATGGCAAACAGGCCCAAGCCGAACAGGCAGGCAAACACCAGCGAGCCCATGCCTTCCACATGCTTCTCGACGCCCATCCCCATCACCGCAGCAAACGCCGTACCGATGGCGAGGTACACACCCGCCAGGGTGGAGCGCACGGCAAACCGGCCAAAGGACTCGTCGAGCAACGCAACCTTTTTCTTTACCGCGGCTGCCGAAGCATCATTCAGGGACATTTCTTACCTCACTGGGGGACGCAGACTTCTCAGACGCTCGTAGTGTACTCCCCCGCGCTCAGGGTGACGAAACTCACCAGTGGCGCAGACACAAAAATTCCCCCGGAGCTCCTTCACGGAGTGCCGGGGGAATGATTCAAGCGCTACTTTACTTGAACGGGAAGCCGAGCTCGCGCAGGAGCTTGCGGCCCTCCTCGTCGTTGGTAGCGGTGGTCACGACGGTGATGTCCATACCGCGCGGGCGGTCCACCTTGTCGATGTCGATCTCGTAGAACATGGTCTGCTCGGTGAGACCGAAGGTGTAGTTGCCGTGGCCGTCGAACTGCTGATCGGAGAGACCGCGGAAGTCGCGAATACGCGGCAGCGCGATGGTCAGCAGGCGGTCCAGGAACTCCCACATGCGGTCGCCGCGCAGGGTAACGCGTGCGCCGATGGGCATGCCCTCACGGAGCTTGAAGTTTGCGATGGACTTCTTAGCGCGACGCACCTGCGGCTTCTGGCCGGTGATAGCGGTAAGGTCCTCGAGAGCGCCGTTGATCATCTTGGAGTCGCGGGCAGCGTCGCCCACACCCATGTTGACAACGACCTTGGTGACGCCCGGAATCTGCATCACGTTGTCGTACTTGAACTCGTCGTTCAGAGTCTTCTTGATTTCCTCGCGGTAGCGGGTCTTCAGACGCGGAGTGTAGTTCTCGCTCATGTTAGATGTCCTTCCCGTTGCTACGTGCGATGCGGACCTTCTTGCCGTTTTCGTCGAAACGGTAGCCCACGCGGGTCGGGTTGCCCTCGGAGTCAACGATCGCAACGTTGGACACGTGGATCGGAGCTTCCTGGGTAACGATTCCGCCGGACTCGGCGCCACGCTCGGTAGCGGAGTTAGCAACGTGCTTCTTGACGCGGTTGACGCCCTCAACGAGGACCTTGTCGCGCTTCGGGTATGCCTCGATGACCTTGCCCTTCGCGCCCTTGTCCGGGCCCGAAATGACGATCACCATATCGCCCTTATGAATCTTCATAAGATTAGATCACCTCCGGTGCGAGAGAAACGATCTTCATGAAGCGCTTATCACGAAGTTCGCGAGCAACCGGGCCGAAGATGCGGGTACCGCGCGGCTCATTGTCGCCCTTGAGAATAACTGCGGCGTTTTCATCGAATGCGATGTAGGAGCCGTCCGGGCGACGGGTCTCCTTCTTGGCACGGACGATGACGGCCTTGACGACATCGCCTTCCTTCACGTTGCCACCCGGGGTGGCTTCCTTGACAGTGGCAACGACAACGTCACCAATGCCAGCGAAACGTCGAACGGAGCCGCCGAGAACGCGGATGACGAGGAGCTCTCGTGCACCGGAGTTGTCGGCGACGCGCAGACGCGATTCTTGCTGAATCACTATGGGTCTCCTGACCTGGATTAACGTGCGTCAAGATTTCCGTCCTTGACACACCTGGTCTACTTGCTTGCGTGGCATAGGCTGTGCGACGAACTCGCTGTTCACAGCGGTCGAAGGGTCTCGGTGTGGCGATTCGGAAACGCATCGCGCTGCACCGACCGACCATATGCAACCCATACATTCAAGCATGTCCCCCACTGTTTCCCCAAATCGCGCACCCCACTGTTTCCCCGCCCCCACAGAACTTCCCATCCTCCCAAACCCAAATGTGCAGACCCGGAAGTGCAGAGGCGCTGGTGGACGTCGTCAAGCGCACGCGCAGTGCTTGGCGACGACCGTGCTGTACTTCCAGGTCTGCACTTATGGAATCGGCGGACGGAGGCTCTAGGCCTTCTCCGCCGAAGCGGCGGTGGTGGTAGCCGCAGGTTTCGGCTTCGGGTCCACGGTGAGTAATGCATCCCCGAAGGTGATTTCCGCACCGGTGGCATAGGCCGGGAGGACTGGGCCCGTCTTCTTCGAGTTGGATACCACCACAGGTGTTGTCACCGGGTAGTCCGCCGCCTTGATGGCGGCGATATCGAACTCGCAGAGGAGGTCACCGGCCTTGACCTCATCGCCCTTGGAGACGTGCGAGGTAAAGTGCTCGCCCTTCAGGTTCACGGTGTCGAAACCGATGTGCATGAGGATGTCAACGTTGTTGCCGTCGGCATCTTTTCCACGCACGGCATAGGCGTGCTTGGAAGGGAAGGTGACGGTGATCTTGCCATCAATCGGGGAGACGAGGCGCCCCTCGCTCGGCTCGATGGCCGCGCCCGCGCCCAGCTTGCCGGCGGCAAACATCGGGTCGGAGACCGATTCCAACGCGATGGCCTTTCCGGCCAGCGGGGAGGCCACGCGGTAGGCATTCGGATCAGCGGTGGCGGCAGGAACCGCACCGCCTACGTCGGCGTTGGCGGTACCGACCTCATCGGGATCGATGGAGCCGTTCTTGGAGATGAGGTAGCGGCCATATACAAAGGCCACGCCGAAGGAGAGGATGAGGGAGACGAAGGCGCAGATGAAGAACTGCGTGTAATCCTCCGGGCGCATTGAGACGAATCCGATGAAGCCGGCGGCGCCGAGGGCGGTAGCTTTGACGTCGAGAAGCGCGATGAGCGTCGAGGCCACTGCGGACGCGCCCATGCCGATGTAGAACGGCCAGCGCAGGCGGAGGTTCACACCGAAGATGGCGGGCTCGGTAATGCCAAAGAGCGCGGAAACGCCCGAGGCGCCCGACAGGCCCTTGAGCTTTTCCGACTTGGTCAGGAAGTAGACCGCCAAGGCCACGCCACCCTGGGCAATGTTGGCCATGGAGGCCACCGCGAAGATGAAGGAACCGCCCTCGTTCCACAGCATCGTCTCAATCGGCGGGAAGGACTGGTGCAGGCCGGTAATGACGATCGGTGAGTAGAACAAACCGAAGATGAAGCCGCCCACTGGGCCGGCGAAGGTGTAAAGGTCGTTGAGCCCAGCGCCAAGCATGTCGCCCGCCGTGCGCAGAATAGGACCAACCGCGATGAAGGTGATAAAGCCCGTCACCAGCAACGTGAGCAACGGGGTGAGCATGAAGTCCACGGTGCCCTTGAGGTGCTTGTGCAGGAATTTCTCAATCGTGGCCAGAATCCACGCGATGACCAAGATCGGCAGGATGGAACCCTGGTAACCCGCCTGGGCCACATCGAGGCCGAAGATATTCCAGTAGGACATCTCCCCCGCCTCGATGGTCGCGGCCACCTGATACCCGTTCACCAGGTCCGGCATCACCATGGCCATGGCCATGCCCGCACCGAGGAACTCGTTGCCGCCGAAGCGCTTGGTGGCGGTGAAGCCCACCAGGATAGGCAGGAAGGCAAACGGCGCGGAAGCCAAGAGGTTGATGAGCCCGGCGACATCCGCCATGGCCGGGAACATCTCGATGACGGATTGCTCGCCGAACAGCCCGTTGGCGGTCAGCACATTGTTGAGCGCCATGAGCAGACCGCCGCCGACCAGAATCGGGATGAGCGGCACGAAGATATCCGCGAGGACCTTCACTGCCCGGGAGAACCAATTGCCGGAGTCGGCGGCGATGTCCTTGAGCTTGTCAGTAGAAACTGCGATATCCTTCGAGGTCATCGCGTTGATCTGGTCGAATACGATGTTGACATCGCCCGGACCGACGATGACCTGGAACATGCCCCCGGCCTCAAAGATGCCCTTGAGGTCCGGATCGTTTTCTAGTGCGGCCGTATCGACCTTTTTACTGTCTTTCAGCACCATGCGCAGGCGGGTGGCGCAGTGCGCGAGCGCCACAATGTTGTCTTCGCCGCCGATTGCTTTGAGTGTTCGCGCCGCGACCTGTTTGTGATCCATGGCGGCGTGCCTCCTCGGAGAGTGAGATGAATTAAATAGCTTCACCTCCCATTAGACACGTTACCCAACATAAAACCAATCATTCGGGCGCAAATATAGGAAAATTCACACCCTACCGGGCTTCCCAGCCGCGCCAGCGAGCGTCGCCGGCGCCAAAGACTGCCGACGCCCCCGCAATCCGCCCATCGCCCGCAAAGACCTCGACCGCGCAGCCATCAGCGATAAGCTCCAGTGTTCCTGCTGGACACGGCACGACGCGTTCATCTTCGTCAGACGTGAGCCGCAGCTCTCCCCCGCCGTAAGCTACGAGGAAGGCGGTGGCACCGGAGGCGTCGACAAGCGCATATGTGCCCTCCCCAGCCTGCAGCGTGGCCACCGAACCGAACCCCTCTCGCGCCGGTCCCGCCGGCACGGACCACAGCGGTGCCTGGCGCAACCAGCCATCCTCCAGCCAGACGCGCCGCGGAAGCGTCAGCGTGTGCACCCAGCCCTGGGCGACAGTCGGGGTGTCATCCTGCGCGGGCAGCCCCATCCACCCCAGCATGATGGCCTCGCCATCCCTCTCCACCAGTTGCGGCGCATAGAACTGGTGGCCATAGTCCACCTCGCTGAAGCCGCGCTCCACGTGGAAAACCGTGCCCTCAAGCCGGCCCACGAGGTAGCCGCACTGGTCGGAGGAGGCGTAGTGCGTGGCGCTACCGCGCACGGGATCTAAACCTTGTGGGCAGATGACCAAGACATCCTTGTCCTTCCCCGTGGCGCGGTCCCGCAGCGTGAGCAAATTCGGGCATTCCCACATGTAGCCGCCCGGCACCAGGTCGGGGCTCAGGCCCGGCTCAGCGCCCGAGGTGTCAAAGGTGAGCGCACCGTCAAAGGACCACTGCGCCAAGTCCGTGGAGCGATAGAGCACCACGTGCCCGGTTTCATCCTCCGCCTGGGCGCCGAGCACCATGCGCCAGCCGTCCTTGTCGCGGGTGATCTGGGGATCGCGGTAATGCCCGGTGAAACCTGCGGCGGGCCCGTCGATGAGGGGGTTCGCGGCGTCGTGCTCGTAGAAGCCGCCTTCTGGACCGCCGGCATCGACCGCGCGGACGCGGTTCTGCGAGGGAATCCGCACGCCATCGCGCTTGAGGTTGCCGGTATAAAACAGCCAGACGTCCTCGCCGTCGACCACCGCACCACCGGAATAGCAACCGTGGGCGTCGTGCTCACGGATGGGATAGAGCGCGTCCGGGAAGTGCCGCCAGGGCTGCGGCTCGCTTAAGCAAGTCACGGCGTGCCCCCACCCCGTCTGCTTCGGTGCGTGTGGGAAACAGGGGTCGTGCTGATAGTAAACGTGCAGGTTATCGCCATCAAGGAAGACCCCGTTTGGATCGTTAAGGCGACCAGACGGCGGGGAGAGATGGAAGTGCGGACGGTAGTTCATGCTCCCGATAGTATGGGCTCTATGGACATTATGGTGTGTGGCGAAGGCCTCGTTGACCTCGTTCCGCGCGGACGCGGGCGGCTGGCGGATCTCACCCCAGCGTTGGGCGGCGGCCCCTTCAACGTGGCGGTCGCGGCGGGGCGTTTGGGCGCAAGCGTGGGTTTTCAATCGCGGCTTTCGCGGGATGCATTCGGGCAGGCGCTCGTGGAGCGCCTACATAAAGAAGGAGTGGATACCTCGCTCGTGCAGCGCGGTGACGAGCCCACCACGCTGGCGGTCTGCAACATCGGGGAGGACGGCTCGGCCACCTACTCCTTCTATACGGAGGGCACGGCGGACCGGCTGGTGGAGCCGGTGCTTGCCGACGTCCCCTGGGCCTGCTTCGGCACCGTCTCCCTCGCCCTGGAGCCGGGCGCATCCCGCTATGCCGCGCTACTTCAGGCGCTTGCGGCGCAGGGTACAAAGGTGGCGCTGGATCCGAACATCCGCCCCTTCTTTGCCACCCCGGCGCACCGCGAGTTTTTGTTGTCCTTGCTGCCGCACGTCACGCTGTTGAAGCTGAGCGAGGAGGAAGTTGAATTCCTCGGTGAGGACGCGCTTTCGCACGTCCCCGTGGTCGTAACCACGCGTGGTGCGGAAGGTCTGAGCGTGCGCACGGACTCGGTGTCGCTGCAGGTCCCGCGGGTCGAGGTGGAGGTGGCGGACACCATCGGCGCGGGCGACACGGTGATGGCCACGCTCTTAAGCCAGTTGGTGGAGCGGGACGTTAGCGCTTTGGGCGTCGAGGAGTGGCAGGAGATCCTGCACTTTGCGGCGACGGCCGCGGCGATCACGGTTTCGCGCACGGGCGCGCAGCCTCCCACGATTTCTGAGGTGGAGGAACTACTATGAGCTATCCCCTGCGCACGACCGGGCTCCACGGTCTGCTCTTCCTCGTGGTGACGGTGTCCTTCATTTTGCCCGTCGTCTTCGGCACGGGCGCGCTTCTGCCGGTGCCAGTTGCGGTGGTGCTGTCGGTGCTGCTGGGAGGTGCCACGCTTGTCGACGCCTCCTACCACGCCTTCTCCCCCACCCAGCGCCCCACCCGCGGGCTGCGGGCTATCTCCGCACTGGGTTCGATTGCGCTCATCGCGGGCTGGCTGGTTTGGCTCAAGGTCTTTCACACTGTCGACCTGGCCAGCGCCGCGCCCTACCGCATCGGCACGTTTCTTCTCGCGGTGGGCGCGGTGCTCAGCGTCTTTAGCATCGCTATCGCGCTCACGCACCGGCGGGTGCGCTAAAGAATATCTGCCGGTATGTAGGGCATGCGCAGCGTGCCCATCGGGACACTCACATCGCTTTGCCAGAATCCGCTCGTGGCATCGATCGGCAAGGTGACCTTCGTGCCTTCGTAGCCGTCCCACAAATCCCCATTGCCGACTATTCCGATACATTCCTGGTTTGCACGAACCTCCACCTCACCCGGCCTGCCGCTCTTGGTACCGCTCAACGTGGTGGGCGCGTCCAAGGCCAGGACCCACACCTCTTCCGAGGCGTACTCCGGCAAGACAATGCCGGGCTCTCCACCGTCGAGGTCGCCTGCTTTTGCCTTGTGTACGGTACCCGACACAGTGGAGGGAACATCGGCAGGATTGCCCTCGCCGCGTACGCGATCCTTCCGATACACGCACTTTTCAATGCCACTGGTGTCGGAGGTGCCCGCACCGTCTTTAGCTACGTCCTGTGCGTTGGACGTCTTCGCACCTTCAGCCATGCCAAAATCCGCGGCCCCAGGTGTATAGCCGGCTGGCAGCGTCGGGTTGGGGCCGACCGCCTCGATGCTCGGCTGCGGCTGCGCGTCCTCTTCCTGGGCCTCCTCCGTGGCTGAAGCAGCGACGTCGACAGCATCTACGGTGGAGGCGTCGGAAGCGACAGGTGCAGGCTCCTCCGCGGTGCAACCGACTAGGGCTGCTACGGAGGAAGCGCAGACAAGGGTAAGCAGAGAGCGAGAGAACGCGGACATAGAGAGTTTGGCCTTTCAGGAGATGAACGGCCTTACCCTAACACGTTTTCGCAGCTTAATACCCATAACCGAACGCCGATCCCCTGACAGGCTGTTGTCTGTGGCGTGCCGGATGCTGAAGTGAAAAGCGCATAAAAAATGGCCCCCACGTTCACCGTGGGGGCCACTGATATCGAGGAGGGCTAGATTTTACTTAGCCTTCTCCACGATCTCGACGAGACGGAAGTGCTTGTCCTTGGACAGCGGGCGAGTCTCGGCGATGAGAACGCGGTCGCCGATGCCGGCGGTCTCGTTCTCGTCGTGCGCCTTAACCTTCTTGTTAGTGCGCATAATCTTGCCGTAGAGGGCGTGCTGCTTGCGGTCCTCGAGCTCGACAACGATGGTCTTGTCCATCTTGTCGGAGACAACGATGCCGGTGCGGGTCTTGCGAGCGCCCTTTTCCTTCTTAGTGTTCACGTTTGCCTCACTCATGATTAAGCCTCAGCTCCCGGAGCAACGGACAGGCCCAGCTCGCGCTCGCGCAGAACGGTGTAGATGCGGGCGATGTCGCGCTTAACCGTGCCGATGCGGCGGTTGTTGGTCAGCTGGCCAGTGGCCTTCTGGAAACGAAGGTTGAAGAGCTCTTCCTTCGCATCCTTCAGGCGGGTCTCCAGCTCAGCGTTGTCGAGCTCACGGAACTCGTGGGCGGGGGTACCGGTAGCCATTAGAACTGGTCCTCCTTCTTGATGATGCGGACCTTGCACGGAAGCTTCTGGCCAGCGCGGCGCAGAGCCTCGATGGCAACTTCGTCGTTCGGGTAGGTCATCTCGAAGAGGATGCGGCCCGGCTTAACGTTGGCAACCCACTTCTCGACGGGACCCTTACCGGAACCCATACGCACGCCGAGCGGCTTCTGGGTCAGGGGGCGGTCCGGGAAGATGTTGATCCACACCTTGCCACCGCGCTTGACGTGGCGGTTGATGGCAATACGTGCGGCCTCAATCTGGCGGTTGGTGATGTACGCCGGCTCGAGAGCCTGGATGGCGTAGTCACCGAAGTTGATGCGGTTACCGCCCTTGGACACACCCGAGCGGGTCGGGCGGTGCTGGCGACGGTACTTGACGCGCTTAGGAATCAGCATGGATTAGCCCTCCTGCTTCTGCTGTGCGCGCTGACGACGCTGGCCACCACGGCGCGAGCGACCGTTACGGTCACCGCGGCCACGGCCCTGCGCCGGAGCGTTCAGTTCGGACTCGCGCACGCCACCGACAACGTCACCCTTGTAGATCCACACCTTGATGCCGATGCGGCCGAAGGTGGTGTGGGCCTCTGCGGTGCCGTAGTCGATTTCGGCGCGAAGAGTGTGCAGCGGAACGCGACCCTCGTGGTAGCGCTCAACGCGAGACATTTCTGCACCGCCCAGGCGGCCGGACAGCAGAATCTTGATGCCCTTGACCTGCGGCTGGCGCATAGCGGACTGGATGGCCTTGCGCATTGCGCGACGGAATGCGACACGGTTAACCAGCTGCTCCGCGATGGACTGCGCAACCAGGGTTGCGTTGGCGTCGACCTGCTTGACCTCGAGAATGTTGAGGGCAACCATCTTGCCGGTGAGCTTCTCCAGCTCGCGGCGGATGCGGTCAGCCTCAGCGCCGCGGCGGCCAATCACGATGCCCGGGCGGGCGGTGTGAATGTCCACGCGGACGCGGTCGCGGGTGCGCTCGATGACGACGTCGGCAATGCCGGCGCGGTCGAGGCCCTTCTCCAAGTACTCGCGGATCTTGATGTCTTCGGCTACGTAGTTTGCGTAGTCCTTATCGGCGTACCAGTGGGTCTTCCAGTCGGAAGTGATGCCCAAACGTAGGCCGTGAGGATGGATCTTCTGGCCCATTACTTGGCCCCTTCCTTCTGGCTCTCGACAACCACGGTGATGTGGCTGGTGCGCTTACGAATCATGAATGCGCGGCCCTGTGCGCGCGGCTGGAAACGACGCATGGTCGGACCCTCGTTGGCGTATGCCTCGGAGATGACCAGGGTGCGCGGATCCAGGCCGAAGTTATTCTCAGCGTTGGCAGCTGCGGATGCAACGACCTTGGCAACCGGCTCAGCGGCGCCCTGCGGAGCGTACTTCAGGATTGCAAGTGCCTCGGCTACGGACTTACCGCGGACCAAGTCGATGACGCGGCGTGCCTTCATCGGGGTAACGCGGACGTAGCGAGCCGTTGCGGATGCGGAGGTGATGGTGTCACTCATCGCTTATCGACGTCCCTTCTTGTCGTCCTTGACGTGACCCTTAAAGGTCTTGGTGGGTGCGAACTCACCGAGCTTGTGACCAACCATGGAGTCCTCGACGAACACCGGCACATGCTTGCGGCCGTCGTGGACGGCGAAGGTGTGACCGATGAAATCGGGCAGGATGGTGGAGCGGCGAGACCAGGTCTTGATGACCTGCTTGGTGCCGGCCTCGTTCTGAGCATCAACCTTGTTGAGGAGGTGCTCATCGACGAACGGGCCCTTCTTAAGGCTGCGTGGCATTGTTTACCTCCTCTTAGCGCTTCTTGTTCGGGCGACGACGGCGCACGATCATGTTGTTCGAGTAACGGTTCGGGTTGCGGGTGCGGCCTTCCTTGTGGCCCCACGGCGACACCGGGTGGCGACCACCCGAGGTCTTACCCTCACCACCACCGTGCGGGTGGTCGACCGGGTTCATAACGACACCGCGGACGGTCGGGCGGACGCCCTTCCAGCGCATACGGCCGGCCTTGCCCCAGCGGATGTTCATCTGGTCAGCGTTGCCAACCTCACCGACGGTGGCGCGGCAACGGATGTCGACGCGACGGATCTCAGAGGACGGCATACGCAGGATGGCGTACTTGCCCTCCTTACCCAGCAGCTGGATGGAAGCACCAGCGGAGCGAGCCAGCTTAGCGCCAGCGCCCGGCTTGAGCTCCACAGCGTGGATGGTGGTACCGGTCGGGATGTTGCGCAGCGGCAGGTTGTTGCCAACCTTGATATCTGCGTTCGCACCAGCCTCAACGATGGCACCCTGCTTCAGGCCCTTCGGGGCGATGATGTAACGCTTCTCGCCGTCTGCGTAGTGCAGGAGGGCGATGTTAGCGGTACGGTTCGGGTCGTACTCGATGTGAGCGACCTTTGCAGGGATGCCGTCCTTGTCGGTACGACGGAAGTCGATGAGACGGTAACGGCGCTTGTGGCCACCGCCGATGTGGCGGGTGGTGATGCGGCCGTAGTTGTTACGACCACCAGTCTTGCTCAGCGGGCGCAGCAGGGACTTCTCCGGGGTCGAGCGAGTGATTTCCTCGAACTCGGACACGGAGGATGCGCGGCGACCCGGAGTTGTCGGCTTGTACTTACGAATAGCCATAATTCTTCCTTTTCCTTTCGGCTCTTCGGTGGGGCTTAAGCGCCTGCGCCGAGGACGTCGATGGAGTCGCTGCCTTCACGGAGCGTCACGTAGGCGCGCTTGGTGGACTTACGCTGACCGAAACCGGTGCGGGTGCGCTTGCGCTTACCTGCACGGTTCACGGTGTTCACGGAAGCAACCTGCACGCCGAAGATCTGCTCGACGGCATCTTTAATCTGGGTCTTGTTGGAGTCCGTGGAGACGTAGAACGTGTACACGTTCTGCTCCATGAGGCCGTAGGACTTCTCGGACACAACCGGTGCGATGATGACGTCGCGCGGGTTAGCGAGCTTAGCCATTACTTCTCCTCCTTAGCTTCCTCGGCAGCGCCGGTAGCGCGCTCGACGAAGGTGTGCAGAGCCTCAACGGAGAACACAACGTCGTCCGAGTAGAGGACGTCGTAGGTGTTCAGCTGGCCGGCGTCCAGGATCTGGACGTTCGGCAGGTTGTTGGCGCTGCGGCGAGCATTGATGTCCTCTCGGCCGATGACCAGAAGAACGTTCTTGCGGTCGGTGAGGCGCTCGATGAAGGCCTTGGCCTGCTTGGTGGACGGGGTCTGGCCCGGGACGAGCTCCTCAATGACGTGGATGCGCTCGTTACGTGCACGGTCAGACAGTGCGCCGTAGAGAGCAGCCTTGATCATGCGCTTCGGGGTGCGCTGGGAGTAGTCACGCGGGACCGGGCCATGCACGGTGCCGCCGCCGGTGTAGTGCGGAGCACGGATGGAACCCTGGCGGGCGCGGCCGGTGCCCTTCTGGCGGAACGGCTTGCGACCACCACCGCGGACCTCGCCGCGGGTCTTGGTCTTGTGGGTACCCTGACGAGCGGCAGCGAGCTGTGCGTTGACAACCTGGTGCATCAGAGCAATGGATGCCTCGGTGTCAAAGAGCTCGGCCGGCAACTCAACGGTGCCGTTGGTCTTACCGTCAGCGGTCTGGACGTCTAGCTTGAGGTTGCTCATGCGTGTGCACCGCCCTTCACTGCGGTCTTAACGGTGACGAGGCCACCGCGCGCACCCGGGATAGCACCCTTGATGAGCAGCAGGTTGGACTCGGCATCAATCTTCTGAATCTTCAGGTTCTGGGTGGTCACGCGGTCCTGGCCCATGCGGCCAGCCATGCGCTTACCCTTGAAGACGCGGCCCGGGAACGAAGCGCCACCGATGCCACCAACGCGGCGGTGAGCAGCCTGGTTACCGTGGGCAGCGCCCTGGCCTGCGAAGCCGTGGCGCTTCATGGCGCCAGCGTAGCCGTGACCCTTGGTGGTGCCGGTGACGTCAACGAAGGTCACGCCCTCGAAGATGTCCACCTTGACCTCCTGACCGACCTCGTATGCGGAGGTATCGTCCATGCGGATCTCAGCGACGTAGCGGCGCGGGGTCACGCCAGCCTTCTTGAAGTGACCAGCGGCCGGCTTGTTGGCCTTGCGCGGGTCCTTCTCGCCGAAGGCAATCTGGATGGCGTTGTAGCCATCGGTTTCCTTGGTACGGATCTGGGTAACCACGCACGGGCCAGCCTCGACGACGGTCACCGGCACAACGCGGTTCTCCTCGTCGAAGACCTGGGTCATGCCGAGCTTGGTGCCCAGAATTCCCTTGATCTCGTTTTCACTCATTGTTTGTTCTCCACCAAATACGTTGTGTCGATCGCTTACTGAATATTCACGTCGACGCTTGCCGGAAGGTCGATGCGCATCAGGGCGTCAACGGTCTTCGGGGTCGGGTCGAGAATGTCGATGAGGCGCTTGTGAGTGCGCATCTCGAAGTGCTCGCGAGAGTCCTTGTACTTGTGCGGAGAACGAATAACGGCGTATACGTTCTTCTCGGTTGGGAGCGGCACCGGGCCGACAACACGAGCACCCGTACGGGTAACGGTCTCGACGATCTTCTTAGCAGAAGCGTCGATGGCCTCGTGGTCGTAGGCCTTCAGCCGAATGCGGATTTTTTGTCCCGCCACGCTTATCCTCTTCCTCGCTTCCCCACTTTCACATACCCGGCCTATCCGGGGCGTGAAGCGGTGGGAAATTGCTTCTCGATTTCTCTATAACGTTGTCCGGGCTGGAAGCCATGGCTCAACGCCAGTTGTCTGACTGTCATGACGACCACGAGAGTGACTTAAGGCAAAGCCCAGAGTGCAGTGCTCGTGACGGGGTACAAGACCCGTAGTCAAAGTAAATAGGAAGAAGACTGGGGCGTTAGATCTCAACGATCCGCAACCAAAGTCTTATTCATATACTGCCGCTGTTTATTTGCCATGCCCCTTCTCCGGTCCATCTTCTCGGGGTGCCTCTGCTCAAGCGCGGACCTAGCCCGATCGGATGACCTTCGCGTGCAGCTCTGGAATGAACTCCACAACAAAGGTGTCATGTTCGCCTTACCAGCAACAACGCCCTACAAGCTTGCGCCTGCGGCTACGTTGCTGTGTTAAAGCAACCCCTGTATTTAAGCACGTAACCTCGCGTTTTCCAAACTCCTGCCGAAACAGTGGGTAACATCACGTTTTGGGCAAGGATTGCCTCCCCGCCGCCCCACGTTATGCGTTCGGCGATAAGCTCGTGACGTAGGTACCAACTACACAATGAAAAGGATTGAGCATGGCTGAGAACACCACCCCCAAGGACGTTGCCGAGCAGAACACTCAGGCTGGCGACGCCACCCCGGCACCCGCACCGGAGCGCAACAAGAACCTGGAGACCGACTTCGGCACCACCCGCATCGATGACGTCGTCGTGTCCAAGATCGCCGGAATCGCCGCCCGCGAGGTCTCCGGTGTCGCTGCCCTCGGTGGCGGCGGCGCCCGCATGATGGGTTCTATCCGCGAATCCTTCGGTGCTTCCGAGGACGTGCGCCAGGGCGTCACCGTCGAGGTGAATAACGGCACCGCTTCCATTGATATCGCCATCATCGCTGAGTACGGCGTGGCCATCCACGAGCTCGCCGAGGCCATCCGCCGCAACATCATGAATGCGGTCGAGCGCATGACCGGCCTGAGCGTGGACCGCGTTGACGTCGTCGTCCACGACGTCAAGCTGCCGAAGGAAGAGCAGGATTCCACCGAGTCAGCCCCAGCGGTTACCCAGGGCCAGGCATAACGTGGCCCCTGCCGAGCTGACCCCCTCCATCGCGCAGTCCATAGTGGCGGCGGTGACGGATCTGAGGGGCGTCGCCAAGCTCTCGCCCGGCCGGTTCGGGGAGGTCGCGCTCCTGTTTCCCGGTGAGCGCATACACGGCATCCGCCGCCCCACCCCGCAGGATGACACGCACCTGGAGCTGCACGTCGTCGTTGATGTCAGCGCCGGCGTTCCGCTCGCCGAGCTTGGTGCCGTCACCCGCACCACCGTCCGCAACACCTGGCCCGCGGCGCGCCGCGTGGACGTTGTCTTCGACGACGCGGTGTAGAGGAACCGACACACAGAACTAAAGGAAAACCATGAAGAACTACACCTCCCTCGGCGTGATCGCCGGCTTGGTTCTGGCCTTTTTTATCTACCTCGGCGTGTGGTACGTCGCGCTGGCGGTGCTGCTCGCCGCGGTCGGCGGCGTCATCGGCGCGCATTTCGACGGCCGCATTGACCTCACCGCGGTGTGGAAGGGCGTGGTCGGCCAGGATAGAGGCCGAGGCTAGTGAGCACCGATTCCACCGGGGTCGCCCTCGCCGGGCGGACCCGCTTTTCCCTGCGCGCGATGGAAAAGGTCATTAGCTCCGCCATTGCGAGCGTGCCGGGAACCGCGGCTGTCGACGCTAAGTTAGCCGGCCTCGCCGGCCGCGCCTTTCCGCGCGTGATGGCGCAGATGGACCCGGATACACAGATGGTGGCGGTCGACGTCGACATCGCTGTGTACTGGCCCTCCCCCGTCACCGCAGTGGCGAAGGCCGTCCGCACGGCGATTCGGGAAGCCGTCCGCGATTTCACGGGCTTTCGTACCACCCGCGTCAACGTGACGGTCGCCGGCGCGGTCGCGGGCGAGCGCACGACCGCACTGGCGGTCGACACCCGCGCGCCGCTAACCCCGCAGATTCCCGCGATCGTTCCGGAACGTGCCTTGAAGCCGGTAGAGGTCTCACCGCACGCAAAGGTTCGCCAGGTTGCGGTTCCTTCACCGGTGTCGGTGCGTGCGGTGGCGGTGCCGGAGGCGGTGAAGGTGAGGGGCGTCGGCAAGCAGGCGGACGTTGAGGTGCGCACGGAAGGCTTCGGCCCTGGCGAGCACCGCTACGACGAGCTACGCCCCGTTCGCACAGCCCCGCCGCAGCCGCTGCGCGCTGTCGCCACACCCGCACCCGTGGACGTCCGTTCCGTACCGGCTCCGCGGGGATTCGCACTGCGCCGCATTGAGGCGCCCCGCCCCGTCCAGCCGCGGCGGGGTCAGGTCCCGCAGGCTGCGCCCCTGCGCACCCCGCACGCCGAGCCGCTCCAGCTACGCCCCATTGAGATTCGGCCTTCCGCCGAGTTCACACGCCGGGTCGACATTCCACGGCCGACGCCGCTGCGTGCCATCACTATCCGCGAAGGAGTCCATCATGAGTGAGAGCGCCCTTCCCGTTGGCTTTGGCCAGCGCCCGAAAGCATCCCCGCCGGCGCGCGGGTGGACCATCATCGTTGGCATCCTGCTGCTCGCCGCGGCCGTCGTCGCGGGGCGCGAAGCCTGGGTCGTGGGTGCCAAGGAGGGCGGTGTCTCGTGGCTACAGCCATTCATCGACGTGATGTCCACGCCGACTGTCGCCACCTGGATGCTGGTCGCCGGGGGCGTCGCCATCGTCGTCGGGTTGATTCTGCTGTGGGCGGCCTGCGCGCCGCGGAAGGCAATGCACGTGCAAATTGGGTCTGAGGACGCGTCGATGTGGCTGCGCGCGGTGGATATTGCCCGCGTGGCGTCGGCGACGGCACGGCGGGTCCCGGGAACTGTGGCGGCGCGGAGTCGGGCGAAGATTTCACAAGGCCGCTCTCAGATCACGGTGACCGCGACGGGCGATACTGACGACGCCCAGCTCAAGGCCCGCGTCACTGAAGCCGTAACGGCGGCACTCGGAGCGATTACTCCGCCCCCGGACATCACCGTGGTGATTGAAAATGATGAGGAGGTTGCCAATGTCTAAGACGCTCGCGGGTATAGACCGCACGATTCTCGCTGTCTTGGGGCTCCTGCTCATTGCGTTGGGCGCGTGGCCGATTCTTATACACTTCGAGGTCCCCTTCGCCACATATTTGGCGTCCTGGGTGGACCACGATACGTGGGCTGGCCTACCGGAACAGTCCTGGTGGCCGTATGCGCTGTGCTTGGCGACGATCATCTGCAGCCTCGCCGGCCTGTGGCTCGTCATTAGCAACCTGCGGCACCATCGGTTTAACGCGGTGCCCTCGGATGCCTCCGATGAGGAAGGCGCGATTAAAACGGAGATGTCTGCGATTGCGGGTGCGGTGGCGGATACCCTCGCGGCGGTAGAGGGCGTTGAGAAGGTTTCGCGGCTCGTGGCCTATGACCGCTCGCGGCCGACGCTGCAGTATGAAGTGTTGGCGGATCCTGATACGCCCTTGCTGCGTATCAAGGACGCCATTGAGGTTAATGACAGTGACTTCCGCGCGGCGTTCCCTGGGATGGATGTGGATACGCGGTACAAGGTCCACTTCACGAAGGTCCAGTCCGCCTAAGCGCAGCGCGCGTTGAGCCTTCAAGCCCCTCACGTTGAGGGGCTTTTTGCGTACCAGCCCGATTAACCAGGAATTTTGTCCCTCCGGTTGCGGGGCCCACGGTGCTGTTTTAGTC
>NZ_KV799854.1:30317-31164 GCF_001810085.1 Corynebacterium sp. HMSC072A02
AGCTCCGCGCGCTCGGCGCTTCTGCTTCCGATGCCGCTGAGCTTGCAAACCTTAACCAGGTTTACTTCGGCCCCACCCGCTTTAGCGGCAAACAACGCAAAGCCCGTACCGCAGCCCTTCAACAACGCCACAGCCTAGGCACCCTGGCGCTGATTGAAACCTACACCGCAAAGGTCAAGAAAACCCTCGACGCCTGGAACCTGCGAATCAAACTCGCAGGAACACCCGCACACCGCATCCCCACCGTCGCCGCCACACGACTGAAAGAACTACGCTCCAAACGCATAGCCAAACCAGGCGTGCGCATCACCTACCGCACACAAGGCCCCAACACACTCTCCATAACTGACGATGCCACCACGATCGCCAACATGCGCAGCGTACTCGAATCCACCAACACCACCGACCTGCTTCAAGCCGCCAACGACATCTTCTTCAAAGAGGGCACCGGTTCCAAACCTGCGGTGCGCACCCAAGTCATCGTCACCCTCAACGAGCTAGACCAAATCATCAACGGCGAGGGTGATGACATCGAGCTCAACCTGACTAATGGTGGGCGCATGACCGGGGCGGAATTCCTAACCCACAAGTTTGCCGAAATAGGCTATGCCACCATAGTGCACCCTATTGAAGGACCCATCGACACCTTCCGGCTAGAGCGTGGAGCAAACTTCAAACAACGCCTTACCCTGCATGCTGAATTCCACACCTGTTCTAGACCAGGCTGTAACAAGCCGGCTGATTACTGCCAAGTCCATCATTTGGTGCCCTGGCAGGCGGGAGGCTACACCAACATTAAGAACCTGACCTTCCTGTGCGCCTACCACAACGGGATCAATGATGATGA
>NZ_KV799855.1:0-69593 GCF_001810085.1 Corynebacterium sp. HMSC072A02
CGTTTGGCTGTGGCCGGAAAGCAGACCTTGGTACTCGGGAACCAAGGTGAAACGTGAACCATGGGGACCACTGAGCCGTCATCATCGTGCTTGCGCCTACCCCGGCCCGGCGGCGAGCGACTTCCCACTGCATGAGGAGTACAGCGTCAGTCCATGCCGGCGCATGCAACAACTTTCGAAGAATGGCAGTGGTGAGGTGAAAGGGAATGTTTCCCACAATGACGCAGGGAGTGGCGGGTAACCGGAAGTTAAGGAAATCATCATGGACCACTTCGACCGCCGCCGAGGCGGTCTTTTTTGTGAGTTTGGCAGCTAGTTTTGCGTCTACCTCAACTGCCGTTATCGCCCTCCCCAAGTGGGCCATCGGGTGAGTGAGGGCACCGCTTCCTGGCCCGATCTCAATGATGGGGCCGGAGGTTTGTTTCACAAGATCGACGATGGAGTTGATGATCTTGTGGTCTGTGAGAAAATTTTGGCCATGCTCGTGACGGCCGTATCCGTATGCAGACATCAGGTGTGCTCCTTGGAGTTGAAACGGAGCCGGGCATGACAAATAGCCGCCCGGCTAAAGGACCGGAGCGGTTTCTAACCTGCGGGAGGGAGAAAACCGCCTTAGCGGCTGGTGAGCGGCCGCATGAAAACGGAACCTGAAATCAACATGGGCCTATCGTATCCAATTAATTTCGCAGGGTCCAATACGGTGAGAAAGAAGACAACCGCACCGCAACAGTGCAAGACCTCTCTGGATTGGAATTTGTCCTACCTTCGGCTCGTCGTACAGACGCCACTGGCGTATTTTGTCTCTGGGCAACGAGGGGGAGTTACCCCCACCTCCGGATGTTTTTAAGGTGCACCCCTTATTACGCTGTGGTGCGGGAGTAGTTTTGTCCGACTGATCGGACTACCCACCGACGTGGGGCGGGTAGTTCGAGGTCCCAGCAGATGATCGCGTCGATTTCGCCGCGTTCAAAGGATGCCACCATGGCGTCGTAGTCGGGGCGAGCCACATTCTTCTTTGACGCGGAAATGGACTGATCGACGTAGTTATGTCCTATGTCCAACGTCCAAGCCACGCTGCTTTGCAATGGCTTCACAGTCCTGACGCTGCCGGTCGATGGTGAGGCCATCCACGTCAGCGTCTCGCGAGATACGAAGGTAAATAGGAGCGCGTGTTGCCAAACGCTTTTAATAAGGCCCTTAGCTAACATTGAACTTAAACTCGACCACGTTCCGTAGCCGAATAACCTTTGGAGCCGCGCCGTCAGTTAGCAGAGATGTGGCACCGCAGCGCCTAGGCAAGAGGAGGCAGATGAGTATCGACGATATCGCGGACCACGTCGATGTCGACGCCGAAATACTGGTGCACCAGGATGTTGCGGAAATCCCGAATCTGAGGCCAGACGATCTCAGGGTGCGCGCCGGTGATCTCATCGGGAAGATGGTTCACGGCTTCGCCGGACTGCGACTCACAGCGGCACCGCCTCGGCGAGCGTCGAAGCGGATACCGGGTGCCTGAGCAACTGGGCAGGAAACACGTCGATGCCATCGCGCCCGAACAGAGCGCGACTCTCCTCGAGCAGACCAGACGCACGCATCAGGAGACGTCCCTCCGCAGGGTCCATCCCGACGAGGATGTCGATGTCCGATCCTGCAGACGCGGTGCCGCGCGCGACGGACCCGAACAACTTCGGGTTGGTCGCGCCGTACCGATCGATGAGCACCTGGAACTAGTCAAGACGCGCAACGAGAATCCCGCGTAGGGCAAGCGTCTCAGGCGTCATGACGGTCTCAGACATGCTTCCGGGGGAAACGGGCCCGGCAGCACGTCGACATGGAGCTTTGACATTGAAGCGGAACTCCACCGCGTTCTTAAGGGCCGACGACATTCTCCCGTCTCACCGCCGCACCAGGCGGCACTGACGCGCTGCCACCACTTACAGCCGGTCGTCTCGCCCGCCCGCCATGACGCACTCAACGAACGAGCGATAGAGCAGGCTTACACGCGTCTCGCACTAAACGACCGGGCAGCAGCGTCACGGAGGTTCCGAAGTAGCGGCTATCGCAGTGCACCTAAGGGTTTGGTGAGGGAACCAGCCATTCGGCAGCGGTACGGAACGTAGCCCTCAGTTGCGGGTGCTCCCGCACGATCTCTCGCTGCCGCTCCGCCGGCAACCCGAGCTCGTGCAAGACGTTGAGGATTACGACCGCGGTCGTCACCTCGACGACGGCGATCAGCTCCTCGATGGAATGGTTGGGCGTTCTGCCCTCGTGCGCGAGGTCATTGCGGGCGCGCGTCGTCCACTTCGCCCAATGGTCGACATCCGGTAAGAGCTGTGCGATCGCTTCCTGATCGGGTCGCGCGGCGAGGGCATGGAGCCGATCACGGAGGGTCGGGTCGTTGCGGATCGCCCCCTTGAACCTGTTTCGGTGCTCATCGGGAACCTGCGCCAGCATCGCCTCTCGCATCGCCCTGAACTCCGCGTTGGGGAACGGTTTCTCGTCGATGCGGAGGTTGCGGTGCAACACCTCGGCAGCATCGACTGCCGTCAGAAGATTGTTCTCAACAAAACGGGCCGGTGCGTAGCGCAAGCCCAAGATCATGTTTGTCGCTGCCTCCAGGCGGCCATGGGCCTCGCACCATCGGGGCATGACCTCCTCAAATGGGATCGAGCCGCAGGTGAAGAACATTCGGTGGTGATCGACGACTTTCGCGTCGTGTTTTCCAAGCGCGGCCGGTGAGTAGAGCACATCGGCACGTCGGCGCGGCAGCGGGCGGCCATCAGGGAAGTGCGACTCGGTCCCGGCAACTTCCAGTCGGAGCCAGATCACTCCGGCCGCGCGATGCGTCGCCAGGGAGATCAGGTCCTGCACCAGGCTCGCCTCCTGCAGAGCAACACTCAGAGAGAATGGTTCGGCTGGCACGACGCAGATGGACACCGTGTCCCGCATACGTCCGACGCTTCCTCCCTTGCGCTGGTCGAAGAATGGAAGCGTGTGCGTGTGCTGAAGGCGATACTCAGTGTCGTCGACCACGACCGATTGCGCCTCGACCGGCTTCACCGAGATACGCCCGGTCCCATCGATCTTGCCGTCGGGAGCCCCGAGGGATCCTTCGAACACAGAAGACGCCGCCCAGAGACTCAGATCCTCGACTGAGACTTCTGCCCTAGCGAACGCCGGATCCGCGTCACCGCTGACATGCGCGCCGATGATGGCGACCGTCGCGGTCACGGTCTGCTTATCAGGGCTCGCCACTCGCGCACCCATGGTCCTTCTGGTGCTCCTAGGAACACAGCCAAGCAGTGTGATCTCCCTGAGCTCGGCCACACCGTGCATGACTTCCCAGGTGCGGGTTCCTTCGTGAACAGCAGTCCATCCAGACGAGTCCGTCGTCAAGATCCGATCCTCGAAGGTGCCGATCAGCGACAGAGAGAGACCATCTTCCGGGTCGTACCGTAGGACACCCGGGACCTTCTCGCTAGGGGCTTCCGGCAGCCACCACACGCCAGCCCACTCGCCGGCCTTGTCGAGGTTGAGAGGATCATTAGGCATCGTACTCCCGGTCCCGGGCTCCTTCCTGTCTTGCGGCCAGATGTCAGGTCGAAAATCTTTACTCCACCACATGCCCCCCACGTAGGACAATCTACAGCGAGATCATGGTCAACTGAGATCGGATGCGGCGACTGGCACACAATCGCAGTTCGACGCGACGGCACAGCCCTCGCAACTGGCAACAATCAGCGAGGGCAGACCGACGTCGCCCGGTGGACACACGTGTCCGGGGTCTTTGCCGGCTACCTACACACCGTCGGCTTACACGAAGACGGCACCGTCGTCGCCGTCAGCGACGACAGCAGAGGCCAGTGCGATGTCCAGTCATGGACCGGCATCACAGCGATCGCAGCCGGAGCGAGACACTCGCTCGGGCTGCGGGCGACCACACCGAGCAGCAATGCAATGTCAACGCCTGGGCCGCTCGACCACAGATGAACTGAAGTCCAGCGTGCCCGATAATCGGCGGTCGATCACACGTTGAATCTAAACTCCACGCAGACGACATCCTCAGCCTGCTAGACCTCGCAGACCGCCAGCTCGCCAGCAGCCGCTTTGACACGAAGCTCTCACCGCCTACCGGGCGCGCAGTTCCACGGGCACAGCCTTAAAGCTTGCGGATAAGCTCTGCATCAGCCACGAGGTTTTGCGTGAGCTTCTCAGCTTCAAGCCCACTCAAGTCACAGCTGTCGAAACGGGCCAGCCAGTCGGCCCGAACAGCGGGGGAGTCGAACCAGGTTGCGCGCTCGGCTTCAATATCCTCGATGCCGCTCAAGGTACGGCCGTCGCGGGTGCGGATCTCGAGGTCGTCGACAAGCGGGGCAATCGCTTGAAGCCCTGGGACGATGGCTTTAAAGCCCGACGTATGGGAAACCTCATTGGTCCAGCGCGGGTAGCGGCTCACACGCTGCGCCTCCAGGTAGCGCTGGACGACGCCCAGCCTTGAGACCTCCTGCGCCACCGCCAAGCCCACGACCTTCACGCGGAAACCCGCAGACCGAAACTTGGCTATCTCACCCGCGATGAATTCCGGGTTGGACAGCGTGTTCTCAATGATGAGGGAGTGCCCGTGCTGCCGACCATATTCAATCAGCGAGGACATCCAATAGGGCACCGGTCCATTGGTGAGCACGTCCATGCGCAGGGGGTCGCGCTCCATGATCTCGTCGAGGGCGGGGTGCAGCTTCCGAACCTCATCGGAATCAAGGACCGCGTGACCATTCTTTACAGATTCAATAGCCGTTGATTTGCCTGACGCTGGCTGCCCCGCCACATAAATGACCTCTGGAACAGCCGGACCATGAGCATTCGACCGACCAAAATAGCTAGTTTGCAGAGTCTTTAGCCGTTGCTCCATGACCTGCGGATCAACGGGGAAGTCAGCGGCGGAAAGCATAGGCTATGCCGCTTTGTGCTCGGAGGAGAGGGCTTCAAGCCGCTGCGCAAAGAGAGCCGCAGCGGCGCGGATGGCTTCAATGTCGGTTGAATCAACACCACTGACTATGTCCTCTACCAGCCAATTCTGACGAATCCACCATTGTGATTCAACATCGTTGCCTGCTTCAGCGGCCCGAGTGAGGTAGGCAGCTTTCAGCGAGGACGCAACCTCCTTCATGGCGTCGAAGGCTGCGTACTCGATCTCCGGGACTTTGGCGGTGCTCATGGCGCTAAGAATAGCAGCGCCATGGCGGTTTTAGCCGTTGATGATCTGCGGGTACGCCAGGCCCTTGAGGCCCTCGGTACCGAACTCCACACCGTAGCCGGAGGACTTGATGCCACCGAAAGGCACGCGCGGATCCACAGCACCGTGGGCATTGATCCAGGTAGTGCCTGCCTCCAGCTGCGCAGCGACGTCCAGAGCGCGCTCACGGTTGGAGGACCACACGGAGGAGCCCAAGCCCACGTCAAGCTTGTTGGCCTGCTCGATGGCCCATTCCAGGTCTGTGTACTTCACGATCGGCAGCGCAGGACCGAACTGCTCCTCGACGACCAGCGCGTTATCCGGGTCGATATCCGCCACCAGGGTGGTGGGGTAGAAGTAGCCCGGCGCGTCGTAGTCCGGGTCACCACCCAGCAGCACGCGGGCGCCGGAATCCTTGGCGGCGCTGACAAGCTTGTCCACGATGTCGAACTGCTGCTTGTTCTGCAGCGGGCCGAGCACGTTCTCTTCCTCGAGGCCCACGCCCATCGGGGAGGCCTTGGCTACCTCGACGAGGGCTTCGCAGACGGCGTCGTACAGCGACTCCGGCACATACACGCGCTTCATCGCCGCACAGGTCTGGCCGGTGTTGATGAACGCGCCCCAGAAGAGGTCGCCGGCGATCTCCTTCGGGTCAGCGTCATCCAGCACGATACCGGCGTCATTGCCGCCGAGCTCCAGCGTGAGGCGGGTGAGGTTGTCCGCGCTGGCCTCCACGATCTTCTTGCCGGTGGCGGTAGAACCGGTGAACATGATCTTGTCGACGCCCTCGTGGGTAGTCAGCGCCGCGCCAACCTCACCGGCACCGCTGACGACTTGGAGCACACCCTCCGGCAGCACGGAGTTGACCACCTTGAGCAGGCCCAATACGGAGAGCGGGGTGTACTCGGAGGGCTTGACGACGACCGCGTTGCCCATACGCAGCGCTGGCGCAATCTGCCAGATGGTGATCATCATCGGCCAGTTCCACGGGCCGATAGCACCGACGACGCCGAGCGGGCGGTAGTTGACGGTGGCGGTGATGTCATCATCGACGGCGGTGTAGTTGGGGTGCTCGAAGGAGGCGGTAGCATTCAGCCAGCCGGAGCAGGCACCGACCTCGAAGCGGGCGTTCGGGCCGTTGAGCGGCTTGCCCTGCTCACGGGAGAGAAGCTCAACGAGTGCCTCTGCATTAGCGTCGATGGCGGCGGCGGCCTTGGTGAGAAGCGCGCACCGTTCTTCGTCGCTAAGCTTGGCAAAGTCCTTCTGCGCTGCGCGTGCGGTCTCCACCGCAGCGTTAAGGTCCTCAACGGTGTTCTCTGGCGCGCGGCCAACAACCTCTCCGGTGGCGGGGTTGAGGATTTCGCGTCCGTTCTCGTCCGTGATGGCGTTGAGCAGATCAGCGTAGGTGGCGAACTGAGTCATGAGATCTCCTTGTGAAGAAGTCGTGGGCCCGCGAACAAAGCCCGAAGAAACTTTTATTCGGCATGTTACCTGCACCACATCAATCCGCTTGACTCTGCGTGCATACAATTTGTCCACAAATGTGTGAGCTCTCACGATATGATTCCAGCTATGTCTGCTTCAGCCGTTGAGCATTTCGATATCGCGTCATGGCGCACCGCGTCTTCCGATTCCTTTGGTCAACTCGACGTGGACACCGAAGACCCCGCTTCCTTTCACGCCACGCTGCGGTCAACGAAGGTGGGGGATATTTCCCTCTTCGATATGTGCACCTCGCCCCATACGGTGAACCGATACAAGGTTTCTACCGACGAGGCTCCCTTTTGCAAGCTCAGCCTGCAGATTTCTGGCTCATCAACCATGAGCCAGGACGGGCGAACGTGTGAATTGCATCCAGGGGACCTAGCTCTGTACGTGACCCAACGGCCCTACACGCTGCGCTATCCGGAGGAGCAAAACACACTCATCGTGCACTTCCCGCAGAGCTTCCTCGATATTTCACCAGCGCAGATCCAACGCCTCACAGCGAACCCCATCTCCCGCTCGCACGGCTTGGGTGCGGTGGCAGTTCCCCTCTTTGAGCAACTGGCCAAGAACCTGGACCTATTGAAGGGCCCGCACGCCACCGCCTTGGTCCGCTCCGCGCTCACCATGCTGGTTTCGGTCCTCGCCTCCGATGTGGCCGATGAACCCTCAGCGGGCACACTGTTGTTCAACCAGGCAACCGCCTACATCGAGAAGCACCTGGGCGACCCGGACCTAGGCCCCAGCACCATCGCCCAAGCACTCTTCGTGTCGGTGCGCCACCTCCACGCCAAGTTCTCCGAACAAGGCCTCTCGGTCGGCAGCTACATCAGAACCAGGCGCCTCGAGCACATCCGCCGCGAACTCGTGGACCCGCGGCACTCCGAAGAATCAATCAGCCACATCAGCGCCCGCTATGGCCTGCACGATCCCTCGCACCTCTCGCGCATCTTCAAGGCGGAGTATCACGAATCACCGAGTGCGTATCGTTCATACAATCAGGCGCAGTAACTTTTCCCATTTAAATTGGCCTTCATTAATGCAGCTACACTGCTATTTGCACCGAAGGCAATGCCCACATGTAGCCGCAAAGAGCCCTCACCCTAATAAGTATGTCGCGGCCTTTTCAGCGATCATGATAGAGGGCGCATTAGTGTTTCCCGTCGGCACGAGTGGCATTACAGAAGCATCGGCGATTCGGATCCCCTCAAGCCCATAGACCTTAAGAGTGCGCGGATCAACTACAGCCATCGAGTCAATTCCCATCTTGCAAGTTCCAACTTGGTGGTGATACGTGATAGCGGTGCTGCGAACATAGTCCTCAAGATCCTCGTCGGCTACATCTGGACCTGGGTAGACTTCCTCGGGCCCCCACTCGGCCAATGCCTGCTGGCGGCCAACTTCGCGGCACTGCTTTACGGAAGCTACCAATGCATCGACGTCTGCCTGCACCGACAAAGCGCCGAAATCAATAGCAATGGGATCCGAGGGATTTGGCCCCGTCAGGGTCAACTCACCGCGACTGGCAGGCCTAACAATGCCACCCATTAGCGTAAATCCATTATCTGGCCCCTCCATGCCTTCGTTGTACATGGGGATTGAGAAATATAGCGGCTGAGTATCAGGGACGGCAGCCTCAGGACGCGACTTTGAAAACACGTGTACCTCGGCTGGCAGAACTTCCGGGACGGGTACTTCCTTCTTCGTCGTAGTGAAGATAACAGGGGAGAGTAAGTGATCATGGAGATTCTTGCCTACGCCAGGAAGATCATGAGTCGAGGTAATCCCCAACGCCTCGAGTTCTTCTGCCGGCCCAATACCGGAACGCAGGAGGATTTCCGGCGAATTCAACGCACCCGCACAAAGAATCGTCTCATCAGCACGAAGCTCCTGAAGTTCACCAGCAACTTCGACATTAACGCCAAGGATGGCACCACTTTCAACGAGCAGTCCGTGGACGTGCGCGCTTGTGATAATGGTGAGATTGGGTGCATCCTCGACTGGTTTCAGGTACGCGTGCCAAGTGTTGAAGCGGTTTCCGTTGCGAACATTTGCCTGAATCTTGCCCACGCCTTCCACGTCACCGGAGTTGTAATCCTCGTTAAGTGGAATACCCGCTTCCTGAGCTGCTTGGAAAAGGTCATTTTGAAGCGGGTGACGAGTGTAATTCTCCATTACATCAAGCAATCCCTCGCTTCCACGGACCTCCGAAGCGCCACCATCGTAGTTTTCAATCGATTTGAAAACGGGCAGCACGTCCTCCCAGGACCAGCCGTCATTGCCTAAATAGGCCCATGTGTCGTAGTCCTGCTTAGCGCCACGGACCCAAATGGTGGCATTGAGCGCATGCGAGCCGCCCATTACCTTTCCGCGGGGAATGTGCAGGCTCCGGCCAGCTGCCCACGATTGAGGAACCGTACGATAGTTCCAGTCTTGAGGTGAACCCCAAAGGAGTCCCAAGGTGTGCACCTTCTCAATGTCGGGATTGACGTCATAATCGCCAGCTTCAAGAACTACGACATTCTTTCCCGCGTCAACAAGCCGACGGGCAATAACGCACCCGGCTGACCCAGCTCCTACAACGATGTAATCAAAGCTCTTGGTTTTTTCTTGAGACAAATTCAAACCTCCCTGGGTGCAGACGACTCCGCGTGAGCCGATGACTTGGAATATATTCTGCGACACATCAACAGGGCTTGAGTGATAGCGCACACACTTTGGCTAAATGTGCAGAATGCATACCAAGAAGAGATTGAAGAAAAAGAAAGCCGCCCCGTAGGGCGGCCTTCATCAGTATCGCGAAGCTATTGCACTAGTTATGCATTCGCATAAGGGTTAGGCATGGCAATGTACTGCAGCGACGTGTACTCTTCGATGCCCTCGGCACCGCCCTCGCGGCCCATGCCGGACTGCTTGACGCCACCGAACGGGGCGGCGGCGTTGGAGATGACGCCAGCGTTGAAGCCCATGAGGCCGAACTCGAGGCCGTCGCCAACGCGCCACATACGGTTGGAATCCTCGGTGAACACGTAGGAGGCCAGGCCGTACTCCGTGTCATTCGCAAGCGCGATGGCTTCCTTCTCATCGGAGAAGGTCAGAATCGGAGCGATCGGTCCGAAGATCTCCTCCTGGGCAACGCGGGCATCACGGGAGACGTTCGTGAGAACAGTAGGGGAGTAGAAGTAGCCCTTGCCCTCGCCCGGCTTGCCACCGATGAGGACCTTGGCACCCTTGGCCACGGCGTCGTCGACAAGCGCGGTGATGTTATCCAGTGCCTTCTTCTCCACAAGCGGACCGCAGGTAACGCCCTCATCAAGGCCATTGCCCACCTTGAGCTCACCGATGCGCTTGGCGAACTTCTCCGCAAACTCATCAGCGACGGACTCGTGAACGATGAAACGGTTAGCCGCGGTGCAGGCCTCACCGATGTTGCGCATCTTGGCGCCCATTGCACCCTCAACGGCCTGGTCGATGTCAGCGTCCTCAAAGACGATGAACGGAGCGTTGCCGCCCAGCTCCATCGAGGTGCGCAGGACGTTGTCAGCGGCTGCCTTGAGCAGGGTCTTGCCCACCGGGGTAGAGCCGGTGAAGGAAATCTTGCGCAGGCGGGAATCCGCCATGATCGGCTCAGAAATGGCAGAGGCCGACTTACCGGAGACCACGTTCACCACGCCTGCCGGAACGCCGGCATCAATCATGGTCTGTGCGAAGTACTGGGTGGTCAGCGGCGTCAGCTTGGCCGGCTTCACCACCATGGTGCAACCAGCGGCGATGGCCGGGGCAATCTTGCGAGTAGCCATAGCCAGCGGGAAGTTCCACGGGGTAATAAGCAGGCACGGACCCACGGGCTTGCGGCGGGTAATCATGCGCAGGGTGCCCTCCGGCGCCGGCAAGGTGCGGCCGTAGTTGCGTACGGCTTCCTCACTAAACCAGCGCAGGTACTCAGCGCCGTAGGTGACCTCACCATAGGACTCCGCCAGCGGCTTGCCCATCTCAAGGGTCATCAGCGCAGCGAACTCATCCTTGCGCTCCTGCACCAGGTCAAAGGCGCGGCGCAGCAGGTCGGAACGTTCACGCGTAGACGTGCGTGCCCACTCATCCTGCACGGCGCAGGCGGCATCCATAGCCTTCTTCGCGTCCTCAGAAGTAGCGGACGCAAGGGTGGCAATAACCTCACCGGTTGCCGGGTTTTCTACATCGAAGGTGGAGCCATCGGAGGCGTCCACCCACTCACCGTTAATCAGCAAGCCGGTCGGAACCTTGGCCAGCAGCTCGTCAATATTGACCTTGTTGTTTTCACTCATGGTTCTTTTTTACCCTCCCAAATGGAATTTGTCTGCCAGTTGGCGCGCCGCACCTGAAAGAAGCTGAACATCAGCCCCAACCAGGGCAAATGATGCTCCAGATTCTAAATATTTCTGGGCCTGCTCAAGGTTGAAAGCGTTGACGCCTACCTTCTTTCCGGAAGCGCGGACTGCTTCAAATGTGTGATTGACCGCCTCGAGTACATCCGGATGGGTCTGCTGGCCCAGGAGCCCCATCGAGGCCGCTAGGTCCGAGGGCCCGACGAAGATGTTGTCCACGCCTTCGACGGCCACGATGTCTTCCACGTTCTCCACTGCGGTCGCAGACTCGATCTGCACCGTGAGGCTCACCGTGTCCGAAGCGTTGGTGAGGTAGTCCTCCACGCCGTTCCACCGCGAGGAGCGGGCCAGAGCCGAGCCGACTCCGCGTACACCGCGGGGCGGGTAGTGCATAGCCGCGACTGCCGCCTCAGCTTCCTCGGCCGTATCAATCATGGGCACCATGAGGTTTTGTGCGCCCAGGTCCAGGTACTGCTTGATCAGCGCCGTGTTGTTCACCGGCACGCGAACCACGCGCGTCAGGCCATAGGCATCGGTGGCGCGCAGCAAGGAGAGGATGGTTTCGAGGCCATAGGGCGAGTGCTCGCCGTCGATCAGCGTCCAGCTAAAGCCAGCTGAGGCGATGATCTCTGCCGCGGCCTCCGAGCCAGAACAAATCCATGCGCCAACGAGTGGCTGCTCGGCCTTCTCGAGGACGTCCGCGAAGGTGGGCGGCAACTTTACTGGAATCGGCATGTGATGGACCCCAACTTTCCGTAGTCTGCGTGGACGGTATCGCCCGGTTCGACCCACATGGGCTTGGTGAAGGAACCGGCCAGGATGATGTCGCCGGCGGCCAGGCTATCGCCGTGCGCGTGGAGCTTATTGGCAAGCCATGCCACACCCATGGCCGGGTGGTTCAGCACAGCCGCGGCCACGCCCGTATCTTCGATGGACTCGTTGCGATAGAGCAGCGCGGACACCCAGCGCAGGTCGACGTCCGCGGGATCCACCGGGTTGCCGCCGTAGATCATGGCGCCGAGGGCTGCGTTATCCGAAATCGTGTCGACGATCGTGCGGCCCTCCATCTCGATGCGGGAGGAGAGGATCTCCAGCGCCGGGATGACGTACTCCGTCGCGCGCAGCACGTCGAAAATGCTGCAATTCGGCCCCTTCAGCTCTTCCTTGAGCACGAAGGCCAGTTCGACCTCGATGCGAACATTGGAGAACTGTGCGTGCTCGATGGTGGAGCCGTTCTCGTAGACTTGGTCCTCAAAAATCGCGCCGTAATCGGGTTCGGTGATTCCCGTGGCCTCCTGCATGACCTTTGAGGTCAGGCCAATTTTGCGGCCCACGAGGCGGCGCCCACTTTCCTCACCGCGGCGTACCCATTCGCGTTGCACCGCATAGGAATCCTCGATGCTCATCTCCGGGAAACGGGCAGTCAGCAGCGGGACCATCGTGCGGTCCTTTTCGGCTTGCGCCAGTTCATCTGCGATAGCGATGTGCTGTTTCTCATCCAGCATGTACTTCGCTCCTTAAGGTGTTGTAGAACGTGTTTGTTCTGTTTAACAGGTTTGTTGAACCTGAAGGTTTCACGTGAAACGACAACGCGGCCCCGCGATATGTGCGCTTGCTTCTCGACGCCACGGGGCCACGTTCATCAACCTGAGTACTTAGGTCGTTTTAGAGCTGGTGTCCCAGCTTGTACTCGCCTTGCTTCCACTCCGGCATCTCCTCCGCATCTTCCTTGCGGGTGTAGGAGAAGCCATCCGCGCCAATGGTGGCCTCCAGCTCGGACTCATCCTCACGGGCAACCAGCGGCACCGGGTTTCCATCTAGGTCGAGGACCGTGGAGCCATCGCGGTACCAAGAAGGAACAACCGGGGTTCCCCACCAGTCGCGGCGCTGGTTATCGTGAACATCCCAGGTCACGACCGGGTTATCCGGGTCGCCGGTGTAGTAGTCCTGGGTGTAGATCTCTACGCG
Organism: Corynebacterium sp. HMSC072A02; assembly: GCF_001810085.1. Lineage (NCBI taxonomy): Bacteria > Bacillati > Actinomycetota > Actinomycetes > Mycobacteriales > Corynebacteriaceae > Corynebacterium > Corynebacterium sp. HMSC072A02. Next base: position 13,051 of record NZ_KV799855.1, read on the forward strand.
GTGGCCGTCCGGGTCGCGCAGGTACAGGTAGTACGCGTTGGAGACACCGTGGCGGCCCGGGCCGCGCTCAATGCGGTCGGACTCGCGCAGCGCACCCAACTTGTCACAAATCGCGATGATGTTGTGCTTCTCATGGGTAGCAAATGCGATGTGGTGCATACGCGGGCCATCGCCACCGGTCATGGCGGTGTCATGCACCGTCGGCTTACGGCGCATCCATGCAGCGTAGACAGTTCCCTCCTCATCGCGGATGTCCTCGGTGGTGCGGAAGCCAAGCTCCTCCATGTACTTCACAGCGGAAGGAACGTCCGGGGTGATCTGGTTGAAGTGGTCGAGACGAACCAGCGCGCCAGGGATGTGGGCGTCGTATGCCCAGGCAAGACGCTCGACGTGCTCTACCTCGTAGAAGAACTCGTACGGGAAGCCCAGCGGATCCTGGACGCGGACGGAATCGCCGATGCCCTTGACAAAGCCATCCTTGTTGCGGCGCACCTCGCAACCGCGCGCCTTGTAGAACTCCTCCGCAAGGTCCAGGTCTTCCGGGGAACGGACGCGGAAGGAGAAGGCAGCGACGGCAGCGACGGGGCCCTGACGCAGCACGAGGTTGTGGTGGATGAACTCCTCGAAAGTGCGGAGGTAGATTTCGTTCTCGTTCTCCTCGGTCACGACGAGACCGAGGGTGTCAACGTAGAACTTACGGGAGGCAGCGAGATCGGTAACGATGATCTCCATGTAGGCACAACGCAGAATGTCGGGGGCCTGAATGTCAGCCATGATGGCTCCTTAGTTAGTTAGTGGTGGGGGAGTAGAGAGTGGACGGCTTAGTCCTGCTTGCCAAAGACCGGGTTGTGTACCTTGTCCAGGTTGATGTGAACAGCCTGCTGGTCGGTGTAGAAGTCGATCGAGCGGTAGCCGCCCTCGTGGCCCAGGCCGGAGGCCTTGACGCCGCCGAACGGGGTGCGCAGGTCACGGACGTTATTGGAGTTGAGCCACACCATGCCGGCCTCAACGTTCTGAGCGAAGTTGTGGGCGCGCTTCAGATCCGAGGTCCACACATAGGCGGCAAGGCCGTACTTCGTGTTGTTGGCCAGCTCGAGGGCTTCTTCATCGGTATCAAACGGGGTGATGGCCACGACGGGGCCGAAGATCTCTTCCTGGAAGATGCGGGCGTCCGGCTTGACGTCAACGAAGACGGTCGGCTGAACAAAGTTGCCTTCCTCGAAGCCCTCCGGGCGCTCGCCGCCGGCGGCCAGGGTGGCCTCCTGCTTGCCGATCTCGATGTAGGAGGTGACCTTCTCGTAGTGCTCCGGGTGGACCAGAGCGCCGACCTCGGTGGTGGGGTCGGAAGGCAGGCCCACCTTCACGCGCTTAGCCTGTGCGGTGTAGCGCTCCACGAACTCGTCGTAGATATCGCGCTGAACCAGGATGCGGGAACCGGCGGTGCAACGCTCACCGTTAAGGGAGAAGACGCCGAAGATGCAGGCATCGATCGCGGTCTCCAGGTCGGCATCGCTGAAGACGATGGCGGGGGACTTGCCGCCCAGCTCCATCGACAGACCCTTGAGGTGAGGGGCTGCGTTGCCGAAGATGATCTGGCCGGTGCGGGACTCGCCGGTGAAGGAAATCAGCGGGACGTCCGGGTGTTTGACCAGCGGGTCACCTGCATAGCCTTCCTCACCAAAGCCGTTGACCAGGTTAAAGACGCCCTTCGGCAGACCGGCCTCCTCAAAGATTCCTGCCCACAGCTGTGCGGAAAGCGGAGTGAACTCGGCTGGCTTCAGGACGACGGAGTTGCCGGTGGCGATAGCCGGTGCGAGCTTCCAGGACTCCAGCATGAACGGGGTGTTCCACGGGGTAATCAGGCCCGCCACGCCAATCGGCTTGCGGTTGACATAGTTGATCTGGCGGCCCGGCACCTTGTAGGCGTCGTCAGCCTGCGCCACGATCAGGTCTGCGAAGAAGCGGAAGTTCTCAGCAGCGCGCTTAGCCTGGCCGTTGGCCTGGGTGATGGGCAGGCCGGAGTCGAAGGACTCCCACGCGGCAAGCTTGTCTGCGCGGGTTTCGACAATGTCCGCAATCTTGTTCAAGACGCGGGCGCGCTCGCGCGGCAAGGCCTTGGACCACGGGCCGTTCTCGAAAGCATCCTTAGCGGCGGCCACCGCCTTCTCAATGTCTTCCGGCTTGCCGGAAGCAGCCTTGATGTAGGGCTTGTTCGTGACCGGATCCAGGACCTCGAATTCATCACCATCTACCGACGAGACAAACTCGCCATTGATGTAGTGAAGAATCTTCTCGGGGAGATCGGTGGGCTTAGCTGCATCGTTGTTCGTAGCCATAGGTGGTTTACACTCCTTAGTCGTTTTTCTTGCGATAGGTGCTGAGGGTGGTCAGTCTGTGTTGCCTGGCCACCTTTTCTATGTAGGTGGGTTCCGCGCCAGCCTCGATGAGGCTGAGCAATTGCTCGTGTTCTCGTGTGGACTCTTGGGCTCTCTCGGGCACGTACCGAAAGGTGGAGACGCGGTGGTATTCCAATTGCTTCCATTGGTCCACCACCAAGTTCTTCAGCCTCTCGTTCGGGCACTTGGAAAAGAGAACGCTATGAAATTCTTTGTTGAGCTGGGTAAATACCTCTGGATCGTGGTGGATATCAAGCTCCCGCATGCGCTGGTTAATCTCCCGCGCCTGGGCAATATCCTCTGAGCCAAGATGCGGGGCGGATTGCGCCGTGGCGTTGGCCTCCACGGTGGCAACGATGTCCATGGATTCGTAATAGGCCTCGCGGTTATACGTGGTCACGCTGGCACCGACGTTGCGTTCGTAGGTGACCATTCCTTCCGCCTCAAGCTGGCGAATGGCTTCGCGGACGGGGACCACGCTGATTCCCAAGTCATCCGCGATTGCTGCCAGCACGAGGCGGTAGCCGGGTTCATACTCGCGAGTACGAATCTTTTCACTTATCCAGTTATAGGCTTTCTGGGACTTGCTCTCCCCAGCTGGTGCCGCGGGTTCCGTCATTGACCACCCGCCTTTCCATCACGGAACGCGATGTAGGCTTCCTTGTTCGCTCCGGTCGGCGGGAAGAGGCCATCCAAGCTGGCGCCCGTCTCCACCTGGGTAGCAACCCACTCATCCTCGTGCTCCTTGGCCAGAGCGGCCTCGGCAACCTCGGCTGCGATGTCGCGGGGAATCACCACGACGCCGTCATCGTCGCCGACGATGATGTCACCGGGAAGGACGGTGGCGTTACCGCAGGAGACGGCGATGTCGCTATCCCACGGAACGTGTTTGCGTCCGAGAACGCAGGGGTGCGCGCCCTGGGTGAAGACGGGAAGGCCAATCTCCTTGACGGCCTCGTAGTCGCGCACGCCGCCATCGGTCACGACGCCGGCAGCACCGCGCACCTTGGCGCGCAGCGCCAGAATGTCACCGAGCGTTCCGGAACCGGATTCCTGGCGAGCCTCGATGACGATGACCTCACCCTCCTTGACCGTGTCGAAGACCTTCTTCTGCTCGTTGAGGCCGCCCCCGTGAGACTTGAACAGATCCTCACGGCCAGCCACGAAGCGCAAGGTGCGGGCGACGCCCACCATCTTGGTTCCCTTGGCTTGCGGGTACACGCCTTCGATCACGGATTGGTTGATTCCGCGCTTGCGCAGCTGAGCGGATAGGCCGGCGGTCGGGGCCTTCTCCAGAGCAGCCTTAAGCTCCGGGTCGAGGCCGCCCTCATCCTTGGGGGGAAGGCCAGCAGATTCGCGGTCACCGTAGGCATCCTCGCGCTGCTTATCGTCAACGTAGGGCAGATTGCCCAGCTGCGGATCGAAGGAGGCGGGGACTTCCTTCACGGTGGTCTTCAGCTTGCCGGAGCTCACGCCTCCTGGAACGTCGACCTCAACCTCCACGACGTCACCAGGCTCGATAACGGAAGATCCAGCAGGGGTGCCGGTGAGGATGATGTCACCGGTCTCCAGTGTCATGTGCTGGGAAAGGTCGGCAACAAACTGGGCGAGAGGGAAGATGAGGTCTTCATCGGACGAGGTTCCCTCCTGAACAACCTCGCCATTGACCCACGTGCGCAGGCGCAGGCCCTTGGGGTCGATCTCCTGGGCGTCGATAAGCTCCGGCCCAATGGGGGTGTACCCATCGCGCGACTTGGAACGGGTGTTGGAGCCCTTGTCCTGAACCTTGTAGTCATACAGGCCAATGTCGTTCGAGGCGGTCACGTAGGCAACGTGCTTCCACGCATCCTCGAGGGATACGTTGCGGGCCGGAGTGCCGATGATGAGTGCGATTTCGCCTTCGAAGGCCAACAGTTCGGTTCCTTCGGGGCGCTCGACTACCCCGTCCGACTCAGCCAGCGTGCTCGTCGCCTTGAGGAAGTAACTCGGGGTCTTGGGCCAGCGACCGCGCTGTGCCGCGCGGGACTCAAAGGCCACATGGACAGCGATCATTTTGCCCGGTTTAACCGGCAAGAACTCAGGTACAGCCATGAAGAATCCTTAATTGTGAACAAATCCTTGCCCAGATCGTATATTATCCTTGGCACCACCGCAAGTGGTTCAACTCACACGTTTTTCCGTATATGGCACACCCCATGCCGAAAGGAATCTCACTATGTCGCACGCAACTGTCACGCCGACAATTTCGACGGCCGAACGCCGCCGCGTCGTCGCCGCGACGACCATCGGTACCGCCATCGAGTGGTACGACTACTTCCTCTATGCAGCAGTGGCCGGACTCGTGTTCAACCACCTCATGTTCGGTCCGCTCGAAGGCGGCCTGGCCACCATCATCTCCTTCCTGACCGTTGGCTTGTCCTTCCTGTTCCGCCCGGTCGGCGCCTTCCTGGCCGGGCACTTTGCCGACCGCTTCGGACGCCGCGTGGTCCTCATGGTCACGCTCATCGCCATGGGCGGCGCAACCACCCTGATTGGTGTTCTGCCAACCTATGAAACCGCTGGAATCTGGGCGCCGATTCTCCTCATCACCCTGCGCATCATCCAGGGCATCTCTGCTGGTGGCGAATGGGGCTCCGCGGTGCTCATGGCGGTGGAACACGCCCCGACTGACAAGCGCGGCCTCTACGGCGCAGGCCCCCAGATCGGCGTGCCCGCCGGCCTGCTGCTTTCCTCCGGCGTGCTGTCCATCATGAACACCATCGCGCCTGGCGACGCCTTCATGGACTGGGGCTGGCGCGTTCCCTTCCTCCTCTCCTTCGTGCTCGTCTTGGTGGGCTACCTCATCCGCATGGGCGTCGACGAATCCCCGGTGTTCGCGGAGATTGCGGAGCGCGAAGAGGAAGAAGCCACCAACCCCATCGGCACGCTGTTTAAGAAGTTCACCCCGCTCGTCCTGGTCGCCGCGCTCGTCTTCGCAGGCAACGGCACCGTCGGATACATGACTACGGGCGGCTACATCCAGCGCTACGCCACCGACCCCGAGGGCCCCGTCGCACTCGGCCGCGGTGATGTCCTCAACGCCGTGACCGTGTCTGCCTTCTCGTGGGCCTTGACCACCTTGTTCGCCGGTTTTATCTCGGATTACATCGGCCGCCGAAATACCTACCTCCTGGGATTCATCTTGCAGGGCATCGGCGCTGCCGCCCTCTTCCCGCTGGTCAATACCGGAAGCCTCGGGCTTCTCTACGGCGCACTCCTCTTCCTCACCGTGGGCCTGGGCCTGACCTACGGCGCGCAATCCGCGATGTACGCAGAACTATTCCCCGCCTCGATTCGCGCCACGGGTGTGTCCATCACCTATGCCCTCGGCTCGGTCCTGGGCGGCGCCTTCGCCCCTATGATCGCCGCCGCACTCGTCGAGGCAACTGGTACCACTTTTGCGGTGTCGGGCTACCTCGTTTCCGCTTCGATCGTCGGCTTCATCTGCACCTTCATCCTGCGTGAGCGCAAGGGAATCGCGCTCGGCGCGGAACACGAGGCCGAGCAATCCCGAGGACACTTCATTTTCAGCCCGCGCTAATCGACGCCCCTCCACATGAGCCCTCACAGTTTCGCAAGGGCCATTGTGCGAGGCGGGCATATCATATATGATTCCCTTCTAAGACCCAGCTCACATCTCAGAGACGCCTTGAACTGAGTCACCACCCTCAAGAGCAAAGCTCACATGGCAGTAGGGGAGTGGCAGCTACCCCCACCACCCCTTCGTTCTCGTTCATTACAACCGCTGACTAAGGAGTCCACAGTGCAGTTCCACCACAATGGCTACGTTTCGGAAGACCCCCGCGTGCACGAGCCCGCCGGGTACGGCGTCGATCGCGCTTCTGAACTTCCAGATGAAATGGACGTTCTCATTGTGGGCTCCGGGCCCGCAGGCATGATCGCCGCGGCACAGCTCGCGATGTTTCCCAACGTCAATACGCGCATCATTGAGCGTCGCCCGCATCGCCTCGAGCTCGGACAGGCCGACGGCATCCAGTCCCGCTCCGTAGAGACCTTCCAGGCCTTTGGCTTTGCCAAGGAAATCACGGAAGAGGCCTATGAAATCACAGAGATGGCCTTTTGGAACCCGGATCCGAATGATCGCTCCAAGATTGTCCGCGGTGCCTGCCCTGTTGATGACGAACAAGGAATCTCCGAATTCCCACACCTCATTGTCAACCAGGCCCGTGTGTTGGATTACTTCGCCCGCTATGCACACCGCGCGCCCGGCCGCATCACCCCGGACTATGGCTGGAATTTTGTCTCCCTAGAGGTAGGGGAGGGCGAGTACCCGGTGACGGTGCACCTCGAGGACGTCGACGGCAACCCGCGCGACGTTCGCGCTAAGTACGTCGTCGGTTGCGATGGCGCTAAGTCACGCGTCCGCAAGTCCATCGGTCGCTCGCTCAAGGGCGACCAGGCTAACCACGCGTGGGGTGTCATGGACGTTGTCGTTGACACCGATTTCCCGGACTGGCGCACCAAGTGCGCCATCCACTCCCAGGCCGGTTCTATCCTCCACATCCCACGCGAGGGCGGCTACCTCTGCCGCGTGTACGTCGATCTCGGCGTGGTGCCAGAGGATGACAACCACAAGGTCCGCAACACGCCGATTGAGAAGATCATCGAGAAGGCGAACGAGATTTACGCCCCCTATTTCGTCGACGTCAAGATGGTGGCGTGGCATTCCGTCTACGAGGTGGGCCACCGCCTTGTCGACGCCTTCGACGATAACGACGACGACCCACGCGTCTTCCTCACCGGCGACGCCTGCCACACCCACTCGGCAAAGGCGGGACAGGGCATGAACGTCTCCATGCAGGATGGCTTCAACATTGGATGGAAGCTCGGCCACGTCCTCGACGGCCGCGCGCCGAAGGAGCTTCTCAGCACGTACCACGGTGAGCGCCAGCCGGCCGCCCAGAACCTCATCAACTTCGACCGCGAGTGGTCGACCCTCATGGCCACCCCGACGGAGGAGCTCGATGATCCGGAGGCAGTGGAGAAGTACTACGTTGCCGCGGAGGAGTTCGCCGCTGGCATGATGACGCAGTACGAGGAAAACCTTATCGTCGGCACTACCCAGCACCAAGACCTTGCTACCGGCTTCCCGGTGGGCAAGCGCTTCAAGTCCTTTGAGGTCCTGCGCCGCTGCGACGCCTACCCTCAGCACCTGGGCCACCAGCACACCGCAGATGGCCGCTACCGCATCTACGCCTTTGCCGATGCCCCCAAGGCCGGCGAGGACTCCACGCTGAGCCAGTGGGCCGAGAAGGTCGGGCCCATCCTGGCCAAGTTCACCCCCGAAGGGGCTGAAGAGAATACCTACTTCGATGTGAAGGCCATCTACCAGCAGACGAACCACCACGACTACGAGATTCTCGACGCCCCTCTTCTCTTCCGCCCTCGCAACGGCAAGTTCAATGTTCCGAATTGGGAGAACGTCTTCAACGCACTCCCCGGGGACAAGGACATCTTTGAAGGCCGCGGCATTTCCCGTGACGGAGCCGTCGTCATCGTTCGCCCGGACCAGTACGTCGGTGCCGTCCTCCCACTCGATGATCCATCAGCAGTCGAGGACTACTTCTCCTCCGCGCTTATCAAGCTCAAGTAGTTCCGCTCTCAAGCTCATGTAGCTTCACACGTGTCAGGGCCCGGCATCGTGCCGGGCCCTTTTTGCCGCCTTGCCGAAACCACCCTCATGGACACAGGGAGGTCGGGACCGCCAAGTACAGCACCTAGGTTTCACGTGAAACACTCACGCATCGACCCCTTCGGCCCGTCCCTCCACTCACCACGGGGGTACCCGCCGGTACATTATCTGTACGGCGGAAGGTATCGGTGTTAGAGTCAGTGATATGAAGAACACAGTTAACCTTTGGTGGTGGCGCGCGTAACCCGCGGGCCTCGTTGTTCTCCCATATTTAAGGCCCGCAGCTGCGGGCTTTTCGGCGTTTTGCTCTCTTGCGAAGCTCGCGGCAGCACACAAAACCGTTAAAGAAAGACAGAATATGCCGTACACAGCCACACGCGAGGTCAGGTACACATCCGACGCCAGCGCACTCTTTTATGCCCTCGCCACCCCACAGAACTCCCTGCTCTTAGAGTCCGCGGACATCGAGTCCAAGAAAAACCTCACGTGCATCGCCATCACCAAGGCCGCACTCAAGGTGGTGTGCCGGGGCCAGGAGGCCACCGCCACCGCGTTGACACCATCGGGTCACCTTCTTATCGACGAACTCCGCGCGGACTTCCAATCACGGATCATCCACAGCTCAGAAGGCAGCGTCACCTTCCGCTTCGCTCTCCCCACCGAGCACGACGAGCGCGCCCGCCTCCGCGCCACCTCCACCGCCGATATTCTGCGCACGTTGCAGTTCAGCCAGCTCTACTCCGGCGATTCCCTCCCGTTCCTTGGTGGCGGATTCGCCTTCGACTACGTCGCGACGTTCGAAGAACTGCCACCGGTACCGGACGGCCCAAACGCGTATCCGGATTATGAGTTTCTCGTCGGCGAGCATGTCCTCACGGTGGACCACCTCACCAAGAGAGCAAAGATTGAGGGGTGGGGCGTCGACAAGCGCGCGCTCGAAGGGGAGCTCGACCGTGCCGCTGCCACCGAGCCCGTCACCCCAGAATCCCCGGCACCGCGCGAGACCATCAGCGCACGCGCCAGCATCGATGACGCTGCTTTCCGCCGCCACGTCGAGCGCCTCCAGGGCAACGTCCATGCCGGCGATATCTATCAGGTCGTTCCTTCCCGCGCCTTCAGCCTCGACTGCCCCGATGCCTTCGCTGCCTACCGCACGCTGCGCGAGACCAACCCCTCGCCGTACATGTTCTACCTGCGCGGGGAGGAACACGAGCTTTTTGGTGCATCCCCTGAGTCCAACCTGAAGTACACGGCCTCTGACCGAAAGGTTCAGCTCTACCCGGTTGCCGGCACTCGGCCGCGCGGTGCCACTCACGAGCTGGATATCCGCAATGAACTGGAGATGCGCACCGACTCCAAAGAAGTCTCGGAGCACATCATGCTCGTGGACTTAGCCCGCAACGACCTCGCTCGCGTCGCCGTCCCCGGCACCCGAAAGGTCGCCGACCTGCTCCAGGTGGACCGCTACTCTCGCGTCATGCACCTGGTTTCCCGGGTCGTCGCCACGCTGCACGAGGATTTCGACGCCCTCGACGCCTACCGAGCCTGCATGAATATGGGCACGCTCACCGGCGCTCCGAAGCTGCGCGCCATGGAGCTCATCCGCGAAACCGAAGGTACTCGCCGCGGCTCCTTCGGCGGCGCAATCGGCTACCTGCGCGGCGATGGCTCGATGGATAACTGCATCGTCATCCGTTCCGCCTACGTCAAGGATGGCACGGCCGTCGTCCAGGCCGGCGCGGGAGTCGTGCGCGATTCCGTCCCACAATCCGAGGCCGATGAAACGGTACATAAAGCCTACGCGGTGCTCAGCGCCATTGCCCAGGCACACAACGCATCTCTGGAGGTCATCCGATGAATCCACACGTCGTCCTCATCGATAACCACGATTCCTTCGTCTACAACCTCGTCGACGCCCTCGCCGGCTATAACACCACCGTCTTCCGCAACACCGTGCCCGTGGAGGAGGTCCTCGCCGCCCAGCCCGATATCATCATCCTTTCGCCCGGCCCGGGTCATCCCCGCGACGCCGGGTCGATGATGCAGCTTATCGACGCCTCCCTCGGCCGCATCCCCATGCTCGGTATCTGCCTGGGCTTCCAGGCGCTCCTTGATCACTTCGGCGGCACCGTCGAGCCCTGCGGCCCAGTCCACGGTTCTTCCGTACCCATGACGCTGACCGACGCCGGCGCCAGCCACCCTCTCTTTCAGGGTCTCACCACCGATTCCGAGCCCGATAACCCGAACTATGTTGGCCGCCTCGTCCCCGTTGCGCGTTACCACTCCTTAGGCTGCGCGAACGTTCCCGCCCAAATGCGCAGTCTCGCCGAGACCAAGACCGCCATTGGTTCCGTCACCATGGCCGCAGAAACACTCGACGGCACGGCTCTCGGCCTCCAGTTCCACCCAGAATCACTTCTCACGCCGACGGGACCGATCATGATCGAGCGGTGTATTAATCAACTTTCTGTTTACCCCACCATTGAAGGATCCAAGTAATGACTGATAATAAGGCATTGACGACATTGCAAGCCTTCCTCGACATCCAGGAGCCGACCCTGGAGCAAGCCATCGAGGTCTTCACCCCACTGACGGTAGGGGAGTATGACGATATCCATATCGCCGCTCTCCTGACCCACATCCGCACCCGCGGAGAGACCTTCGCTGATGTCGCCGGCGCGGCACGCGCTTTCATCAAGGCCGGCCGGCCATTCCCTGTCACCGGCAAGGGGCTTATGGACACCGCGGGAACCGGCGGCGATGGCGCTAACACCATCAACGTCACCACCGGCGCTTCCCTCGTCGCCTCCGCGGGCGGAGTCAAGATGGTCAAGCACGGCAACCGCTCTGTCTCCTCCAAGTCTGGCTCAGCCGACGTCCTGGAGGCCCTCGGCATCCCACTCGACCTCGATCCCGAGCGCGCAGTCCGCCAGCTCGAGGCATCCAATTTCACCTTCCTCTTTGCGCCGGCCTACAACCCGGCCGTCGCCCACGTGCAACCGGTGCGCAAGGGCCTCGGCGTCTCCACTCTCTTCAACACCATGGGCCCGCTCCTCAGCCCCGGCCGCCCGGAGTTCCAAATCATGGGCATAGCCAACCCCGAGCAAGGCCAGCTCATCGCTGAGGTCTTCAAGGACCTCGGCCGCACCCGCGCGCTCGTGGTCCACGGTGCTGGCACCGATGAGATTGCCGTTCACGGCACCACCCAGGTCTGGGAGCTTCGCGACGGCACCATTAGCCACTACGAGCTCACCCCCGAAGACCTCGGCATTTCCCGCCATGACTTGTCCGACCTTGCCGGCGGCAACGGGGAAGAAAACGCGAAGGCCCTCCGGGGGGTCTTCGCCGGTGCGGGCAAGCCGGCCCATCACGACGCGATCGTCGCCACCGCCGGCGCCATGTTCTATCTCAACGGCACAACCGGCACCATCCAAGACGGCGTCGCGCACGCCAACCAACTCATCCAGGACGGCACCGTGGCCGCATGGCTGAAGAAGCACGAGGAGGCGAATTATGGCTCTGCCGACCGTGCTTGAGGGGATCGTCGCCAAGCGCCGCACGCACCTACCAGCTATCCGTGAACGCCTCGCCCACGTGGACCTCACGACTCTCCCGCGTTCTGAGCGTTCCTTCTACGACGCGCTCAACGGGACCAACCGTTTCATCATGGAATGCAAGTCCGCGTCCCCGTCGCTCGGCCTCATCCGTGAGCATTATGAACCGGGAGCCATCGCCCGCGTGTATTCGCGCTATGCCTCAGCCATTTCGGTGCTGTGCGAGCCGGACCGTTTCGGCGGCGACTACGACCACCTGCAGACGGTGGCCCTGTCCACGCACCTGCCGGTCTTGTGCAAGGACTTCATTATCGATCCAATCCAGGTGTATGCCGCGCGTTACTTTGGCGCCGACGCCATTTTGCTCATGATGTCCATCGTCGATGATGAGACTTATGCAGAGCTCAAACATCTAGCAGATTCCCTTGGGCTCGACGTACTCACTGAGGCGATCACTGTGGACGAGGTCGAGCGCGCCACTGCCTTTGGCGTGGACGTCATTGGCATTAACAACCGCAACCTTCACGACCTCAGCATCGATCTCACCCGGTCCGAGCGCCTGTCTCGCTTTGTGCCCTCCGGCAAAGTTGTGGTTTCGGAATCCGGTATCCGCAACAACCAGACCGTGCGCCGCCTTGGGTCTCATGCCAACGCATTCCTTGTCGGCTCCCAACTCACGGGTACGCCTGATATCGATCGTGCTGCACGCGAGCTTGTCTATGGTCACAATAAAGTCTGCGGACTCACGGCGTGGCCTGCAGCTCAGGCCGCCCGCGCCGCCGGTGCAGTCTACGGCGGGCTCATCTTCGAAGAGGCATCGCCGCGCAATGTTTCACGTGAAACCGCGCTCGACATCATCGCCCACGAAGCCGATCTCAGCTACGTCGCGGTCTCTCGCCGCACCACTGGCTGGGAAGAGCTCGCTTTCGACGGCATTGCCGCCCTCCAGATCCATGCCCCCTACCAGGGGAGCACGGAGGCCGAGCTCCAACTCATTGAGTCCGTCCGCGCAATAGCGGGGGAGCGGCAGGTATGGCGCGCCATCGATATGACAGCGCCGCACGGCCCGGAGCTCGCCACTGCGCTTGCCGACGCCTCCGATATGCTCATCCTCGATTCTGGCACCGGCGGTACGGGTAACTCCTTCGATTGGTCAACAATTCCCGACAACGTCAAAGATAAGGCACTTCTCGCGGGTGGCCTTAAACCCGAGAACCTTCGCGATGCGCTTCGCGTCGGCACAGCCGGACTGGACATCAACTCCGGCGTCGAAATTAGCGGCAGGAAGGACACCGCCCTCATCGCTACGGCCTTCAACACCATTCGTCACTTTACGTATTAACCCTTAACCCAAACCTACCCAAAAGGAACACCATGACTAACCCAAAGGACGCCAGGGAGACCATCCTTCCCGCGTATTTCGGCGAGTTCGGCGGACAATTTGTTCCCGAGTCTCTCATTCCCGCACTCGACCAACTCGAAAAGGCCTTCGTCGAAGCGCAAAACGATCCCACCTTCCGTAAAGAACTATCAGGCTATCTTCGTGACTACCTTGGCCGTCCCACCCCTCTCACCGAGGCGACCAAGCTCGGTGGAAAGGCACGTATTTTCCTCAAGAGGGAGGACCTCGTCCACGGCGGCGCCCACAAGACCAACCAGGTGATTGGCCAAGCGCTCTTGGCCAAGCGCATGGGAAAGACCCGCATTATCGCTGAGACCGGCGCGGGCCAGCACGGGACCGCGACTGCGCTCGCCTGCGCGCTGCTCGATCTTGAGTGCGTCATCTACATGGGCGCTAAAGACGTCGAGAGGCAACAGCCCAATGTCTACCGCATGGAGCTCATGGGCGCGAAGGTCATTCCCGTGGACTCCGGATCTGGCACCCTCAAAGATGCCGTTAATGAGGCGCTGCGCGATTGGACCGCAACGTTCCACGAATCCCACTACCTGCTCGGCACCGCTGCCGGCCCCCATCCTTTCCCCACGATTGTCCGCGAGTTCCACAGGGTGATTTCCGAGGAAGCCAAGGCCCAAATGCTTCAGCGCACGGGCGGGCTTCCCGACGTGGTCGTCGCCTGCGTCGGCGGCGGCTCCAATGCCATCGGCATGTTCGCGGATTTCATCGACGAGGAGTCGGTCGAGCTCGTCGGCGCCGAGCCTGGGGGAGAGGGCCTCGATTCCGGACACCACGGTGCCACGATCAACAATGGCACCATCGGAATTCTCCACGGCGCCCGCTCCTACCTCATGCGCAATGCCGACGGTCAAGTTGAGGAGTCCTATTCCATCTCCGCTGGCCTCGATTACCCCGGCGTCGGTCCACAGCATGCTCACCTGGCGCAGACGGGCCGCGCCACCTATGTCGGCATCACCGACGCGGAGGCACTTGAAGCGTTCCAAATCCTTAGCCGCCGCGAGGGCATCATTCCCGCCCTTGAATCCTCACACGCCCTGGCCTATGCGCTTAAGCGCAAAGATGAGGACATCACCATTATCGTTTCCCTTTCCGGGCGCGGCGACAAAGACATCGACCACGTCCGCCGCACCCTCGACGCGCACCCCGAATTCAAGATCACGGAGGACAAGTAATGAGCCGATACGAGAAACTCTTCTCCAACCTTGCCGCCCGCAATGAAGGGGCCTTCGTTCCCTTCATCATGTTGAGCGACCCCGACCCGGACACTGCCCTCGACATCGTTCGCGCGGCCGTCGCCGGCGGGGCCGACGCACTCGAGCTCGGCGTCCCCTTTTCGGACCCTGTTGCCGATGGTCCCACCATTCAGGCCTCACACATCCGCGCGCTTGAAGGAGGGGCAACGGTTGATTCCGCCATCGCCCAAATCCGCCAGATTCGAGCCGAATTCCCAGACCTTCCGATTGGCATGCTCATCTATGGCAATGTTCCCTTCACTCGTGGGTTGGAGACCTTCTACTCCGAGTTTCAAGAAGCGGGTGCTGATAGCATCTTGCTTCCCGATGTCCCCGTCCGCGAAGGCGCACCTTTCGTCGCCGCCGCCGACAAGGCCGGCATTGACCCGATCTTCATCGCCCCGGCACAAGCCTCGGAGCAGACCCTCCAGGGCGTGGCTCAATACTCGAGGGGCTACATTTACGCAATCTCGCGCGATGGCGTCACCGGCACCGAGAAGGAATCGGAAACCCGCGGGCTCGTTGATGTAGTGAACAACGTGAAACGCTTCGGCGGGGCACCGATTCTCCTTGGCTTCGGAATCTCAACCCCTCAGCATGTCGCCGATGCCATCTCCGCTGGCGCAGCTGGGGCCATCACCGGATCTGCTTTAACGAAGATTGTCGACGCTCACCTCGACGAGAACAACAAGCCCACCGACGGACTCGCCTCTGCAGTCACCGACTTCGTATCCAAGATGAAGGCTGCTACCAAGCGTGCCGTTGGCTAAGCGCTTTCCCGAACAATCCTGACCCGCCACGGCCTCTTCCATCACGTCGTGCGCCACCACGCATCACGATGGAAGGGGTCGTTTCACGTGAAACAGCGCGTGTTCCATATGCACAAGCCCATCGGCTACCGTCGTTGTAGCCAGCAGTCACTAATAATGCCGCCTTCTATGCCTTCCAAAGCCTCCTTAATTCCCTAATCCCCAGCAGCGATAGTCTCTTGGCCCTCAGAAGGGGATATCATCGGATGCGTTCGAGTAGCGATCCGCCGGGTCCGTCCTGTCGAAGACTTCGACCAACTCTCCGCCATCAAGCTCAACCTTCAAGGCTTTGGCCTCTTCGTGCATCTTCCGCCGGTGAGCAATGACATCTTCCGCGACGGTTCGTGCCCACACCTTAGACGCCGGGGCCAGAGGACCGGTTGCTTCAGTCACCGCCCAGGTGCCGTCCTCGAACAACCAGACGACATCACCAGTAACTGGGTCCAGGATATAGAAAGCCCGTCCGTCAGTTTTCATGTTGTGGTGGTGCTGGCAAAGGGCAACCAGGTTAGATGGGTGCGTAGGGCCACCGTCGGCGTAGTTAATCCTGTGGTCCAGTTGGCATGTCCACGCCGGTCGATTACAGCCAGGCGCCCGACAGGTCCCGTCGCGCCCTTCGACATACTTTCGCGTCACATCTGATGGCTGGTAGCCTTCACAAGGTTCTGGTGCTTCACTAAAGTCTCTCGTCATAGTCCTCGACGCTGGGACTCCTTCACCGGTCCAGCCGTGTCCCTGAACATAGACCGGCGCTCCCTCCACGTCAGTGGCTTTGAATTCATGCACAACGACTTTTCCAGCCTCCGGCTGAATCTTGCCCGTAATGAGGAGAACTAAGGCATCCGCCATTGAGACGTCATGCTCCTTTGCGGCCAGCTTGATTGTCTCGTGGATTACGACGCCGACGTTGCTATCGACCTCTAACTCGATCGAGGCACGTTCTCCCCGGGTGAGGAGTGAATACCGGTTCTTCTTCCGCTTATCCCGGAACGCGATCGAATCATCCAAGACCTTAGCGATGTCGCGTACCTTGCGCCGAATCTTTTCTGCGCTGGGAAAGACCTGGTTGGGTTTAGTCGGTGTTAGCCACGCCGCCAATTGACTATCGATCTCTGAGATAACTGACTGAATAGGGTTGCCCAGCTTTGCCATTACTTGATCAATAGCAACCAAGGCTTGCATATCGAGTAGGTATTCAGAGTCTTGCATCGCCTTCACCTTCGGCAATTCACTGAGACGAATAAGCCCCATGACATTCCGCGCCACATGTGCCGGAGACTTTCCCGTCTTTTTGCCAAGGGCCATAAATGCAGTGTCTGAATCTGCGTCGAGCGGCGGCTGGACACGTGACCAAAACTCATACTCTATTCTTCGCATGAGTTGCCCCGCCATACATTCTGGATCATGCGGGTTTGAGTGAGAAAAATACGCAGTAGGTACCGAGGTTGAAGAATTTGTTGTGATTCCCATGGGGAGCTGCATCCCTAAACTAACCGGATAATTGCTTCCCCCACTCCCACCTTTAGAATACATGTTCTAAGTTCGTCCCACAAGAGCCACTTCGGTTTTAGGGAAGTAATTTGGCAACACCTTGCACGACCGAGCGGCCCGCGACGTCGGCAACAAGGCATACAAAAATCCCCCTCCCGCAGCCAACCTTCCAATTGATTGGTCTAGACGTATAGACCAGAAATGGAACGCAAGCTAGGGGAGGGGGGAAGCTCTCAGGGTTTCACGTGAAACCTAAGCTTGAAACCTAAGCTTTGCTGAGCTCCTCGTCGGCAGCAGAGGCGTCGGCCTCGGCCTCCAACCCATCAATTTTATTACGAGCGAAACGGTCAACAATCATGGCGATAGCGCCGTCGCCAGTAACGTTCGCGGCCGTACCCACGGAATCGATAGCGATGTAAGCGGCAATCATCAGTGCCACCATCGAATCATCAAAGCCCATATTGGATTGCAACAGACCAACGGCAACCATCACGGCACCGCCCGGAACACCGGGGGCCGCGATCATCATGATTCCAAGGAGAAGAATGAAGCCCAAGGCCTTACCCAAATCTGCTTCCATACCATCAGCCATGTACACAATCGCGAAGGCGTACAACGTCAGCTTGATCATCGAACCAGAAAGGTGGATGGTCGCACAGAGGGGAATAACGAAGCCAGCAACGGGCTTGGAAATGCCGTTCTTCAACGTGGCGTCCAGCGTCACCGGAATCGTCGCCGCCGAAGAAGAAGTACCCAACGCGGTAAAGTAGGCCGGTGCCATGTTCTTCAATGCGCGGAATGGATTCTTACCCGCAATTGCGCCGGCGATGATGTATTGAAGCACGAGGTAAACCAGCGTCATGAGGACCGCAAGCAAAAGAACCTTGGCGAAGGCAACGAGGACCGTCCCGATATTGCCATTCATACCCAAGGAGAGGAACATGCCAAAGATATAGAACGGCAGGAGGGGGATCACAAAGCCCCAGATCACCTTGATGACGACGTTCTCAAATTCCTTGGTAATCGCGTAAAGATTATCGGACTTCACAGTAGTCATCGCCACGCCAACGCAGAAGGACAACAGCAGCGCCGTCATAACTTCGAATGGAGCCGGCATCTCAACGGTGAAGTAGGGCTCGAGCGCTCCGGCATCGATGTCAGCCACATCAGTGTTGAGCGTCTGCCCACCAAGCAACGTGGGGTACAGGACCTGGGTCAAACCGTAGGCAACGAGGCCTGCCACGATAGTGGAACCATACGCAATTCCGGCAGTAATACCCAGCCACTTGCCGGCACCGCGACCGAGGCCCGCGATTGCCGGTGCCACGAGAGCAAGAATGAGAATGGGGATGAAGAAGCCAAGGAAGTTCGAGAACAGTCCGTTGTATGTTGCGAAGGCCCTGCCGAACCATTCCGGCGCAAATTGGCTAACTATGATGCCCAAGACTATCGCTACGAGGATCTTGAACAGCAGAGAGTTGAGAACACTCTTGAATGTCATGATTGAGTCTTTTCTATGGTTGATACCACTACGAGTTTCTCGCCCGGCGATAAACGCTTATTTATCTACCAAGCGACACGAAATGTATATTACAGCACGAAACGAATAAATTGAACCAGCTTTCTCGCTAGCTAGGAGGCGGGATAGACTTAGACGCATGCTCGTAGTCGGAATCATCTTCCTCGTCCTTGCCGCGGTCCTCATCATCGTCGGCGGCCTTGCCACACTCCGTAAACTCCCCGGCAACAGTGTTGTTGGATTGCGCCTCGCAGAGATCCGCAAAACCCGGGAGGCATGGGACAACGCCCACGCTCTTGCGGGCCCGTTCTGGTTCCTGGGAGGGATCGCTCTCGTTTTCGGTGGCGTTATCGCGCTTCGCGCTGAAGGTTGGATGTGGCTAATCCCCGCACTCACAGCCGTCGTAGCTGTCCTCGCGCTCTCCATCGGCTCCAACATGGGTGCCCGCGCGGCCTACCTGTGGGACCAAGCCCATAAAGACGACGATGGTTGCGGCGATTCCTGCAACTGTGGCGACGGCGGCTGCGGGGGAGAGGCGCCGGCTGTCGACGTCTCCGCGATCCGTGCCGCAGCACAACACGCCGATAAAACGGGCCGAGACTAGAGCGGCTTTTTCAGCACAGTGACGTATTCTGGGCAAACAGAAGTCCCCATATGATTTCATCACAAACTATATTTTAGGTGGCCAGCTCAACGCCGGGTAGACCCGATGATTGGTGTGGCCACCTTTCTTTGTCCTGTGCGAGCACTGAGAGCTAAACATCAATTGCGTGGGAACACGGCAGTGTGACGTGACAACAGGAGTCGGGCGGCGCACGATCGTGTTCATGACCAAGAGCACCAAAACTAAAGCGCTACGGCTCGTCGCTGCAACAGCGCTCAGCCTCAGCATCCTCGGCGCGGGGGCCACGTATGCACTCGCCGGAGAACGTCGCGGAGCACACAACGAAGCTGGGACGATCTATAGCGATGTCGGCACATCATACGGTGCCTACGATTTCAGCGGCAGCAGGGAAGAGGAGCTTCCCGTGTGGGACGGCAAACTTAGCTAACAGCACATTGTCCTCTCCCTACACAGCCAACGAATCAGATAGAGTAATCCACATGACTACGTGTTCACGCCGCCTTTTCCTGCTCGGTACTGCGACCACCTTTGCTGGGGCCTACCTCGCCGCCTGCGGTAAGGAACCTTCCGCGGAAGTCGCAGCGACGGAAATCCCCGTTGGCTCCGCCATCATTGTGGACAAGGTGATCTTCGCTCAACCCACCGAGGGAGAGTTCAAAGCATATTCGCAGACCTGCCCGCACCAGGGTTCCCTCATCACGAAGATTGAAGGCTTGACCGCCACGTGCACGAGCCACTACTCAAGCTTTGACCTCAGCAGCGGCGAAGTCACCGGCGGCCCCAGCCCTAAACCGCTCACTGAGTACGGAGTGGAAAACAACGGGGGAACAGTCAAAAACGTCTCCGCCTAATGGATATCCCCGGAGACTCAGGGGGGGTTTGAAAAGATGTTTCACGTGAAACCGTGAGGGGCGTCTAGACTCTCTTCTATGATTGAGCGCCTAAAAAGACTCGACCCCCTCATCGTCCTCATCCTGTGCGCCGTCGCAATCGCTATTGCTTTTCCCGCGCGGGGAAGCTTTGCAGACAGCTTCGATGTCCTCACGAATATAGCGATCGCCCTTCTCTTCTTCCTCTACGGCGCCCGACTCTCAACGCGCGAAGCCATCAACGGGATCAAACACTGGAAGCTCCATCTCACTATTCTGGCGTTTACCTTTGTGGTCTACCCAATCATCGGCCTCGCACTGCGCCCGCTCACCGCGTTCATCCCAAACGATCTTTACTTGGGAATTCTCTACCTCACGCTTGTACCGTCAACAGTGCAATCGTCGGTAGCCTTTACCTCGATCGCCCGCGGAAATGTTCCCGGAGCAATCGTCTCTGCGTCTGCCTCAAACCTCGCTGGAGTTCTGCTTACGCCATTGCTCGTCATGGCACTCATGGGGGCCGGCGATGGGATTCACATCGATAGCTCTGTTTTCTTTGAGATTTCTGTTCTTCTGCTCCTACCTTTCGTGCTCGGCCAGCTCACCAGAAAATGGGTGGGCAAACTCGCAGCAAGCAAAGCCACGAAAGTGGTGGACCGAGGCTCCATCGCGATGGTCGTCTATGCGGCCTTTTCTAAGGGAATGGTGGACGGGATTTGGGCGTCGATTAGCGTATGGCAAATCCTATTCCAGATTGCCTTTTCCGCCGCGCTTGTCTTCTTTATGCTCTGGCTCACCAAGGCGGTCAGCCAGAAGCTGGGGTTCAACAGAGAAGACACCATTGCTATTCAGTTCTGCGGGTCAAAGAAATCCCTGGCCACCGGATTACCCATGGCCTCGGTGATTTTTGCCTCCGGCGGCACCTCGTTGGGGCTGCTCATCCTTCCCCTCATGATTTACCATCAGGTCCAATTGATGATCTGCGCGTCTATGGCGGCACGCTACGCCCGGGGAGAGTGAGAGCACATGAAAAAGCTTTATGTTCGCACCACCATGACCATCCCGGAGGTCGGCACCGCCACACACATCGCGGAGCTTGAGGAAATCAACGCTGAGGCCTGCTCCATGCTGCGCATGATCGCCCTCGCTCCGAATGACTCCATCGTCGGCGCTGCAACACCGGAGACCTCAGTGGGCAATGCCGAGGTCCCACAGCGCGTGGTTCCACACCCCGACACCTACGACGCATTCCCCGACATCAACGCCGAGCTTATCGACGCCTTCCAATTCCACTCCTTGTGGACAGAGGCCATCGCCCTCTACGGGGACTTTTAAAGCACCACGTTCACCAACAGCATGTACACGGCGGTGCCTCCGAAGATGGACAAGCCGGAGTTGCGGCGCCACAGATGCAGCAGGGCAGTAGCCGCGGCGCCTACAAGAGGAGCCACAAAGCTTCCCGTGTCTTGGGTCTGGCTAAACAAGGTGTAAACCACCAGGACCGTCATCACACCCACGGGCATAGTGAAGCCCAGCATGCTAATGAATTGGCTATCCTTTAGGGCCTTCACAAAGACGAAGGGAAGCCAGCGCAAAACAACCGTCACCACCCCGACGGGGATAAGCACGGCGAGGATGCTGAGCAGGGTTACTCCAGCTGGCATTAGGACTCCCTGCGTAGAATCATCGCGCTGTCGACACGAGGGGAAAGGTAGCGCACCACCAAGAGCAGGAAGTAGGCGCTCAGCGCCACCATGAGTAGCTGCCCTGGAAACAGAAAGCCCGCGAGGACACCCAGGACCGCAGCAGACAGCGGAAGCGAGTAATCCTTGTTGTTCTGGAAGGAATCAATCGCTAGGACAATGAACAAGGCGACGAGGGTGAAATCCAGACCCTTCACCGAGGGCGGAATAGCCTGGCCTGCCAGCGCACCAATGATGCCCGAGACAACCCACAACACCTGGCAGAAAAGCTGCACGGTGAAGACAAATGCACCACTCGGGCGCGAGCCGCGGGGAAAGGCGGAGAGGACGGCATAGGATTCGTCGGTCAGCGCGTACGTAGAATAGGCGCGGCCGAAACGATTCCGAATCTCATCGCGCGGAAAGGTTAACCCATAAAAGATGTGGCGGAAGTTCACCATGAAACCCGTCACCGCGGCAACGGCGGGCGTCACGCCGCCGGTCACCATGGAAATGCCGAGGAATTCCATCGAACCAGCGTAAATAACGATAGAAAAGATGGGGGTCCCCCACCAGTCGAAACCGGTCTGGACCATGAGCACGCCGAAGGCGAGGCCCAGCGGCACCACCCCCACGGCGATGGGCATGCAGGTCCGTATTGCCTTGATGATCTCCGCACGCATGGCAGAGATGTTAGCGCAGAGGGTGGAGAGGAACTCTAATTATCTTCATCGATATAGCGCGGGAAGGTGGCAAACAACGGCAGGGGCATAGCTTGGCGGCGCATGACGTCTGACCACGTATCTGTTGATCCGGAGGAGACCACGTCCTGGGGCAGCGCAGGGGCCACGTACCACTCACCGCGATCGATTTCCTCATCGAGTTCGCCCGGTCCCCACTCGAAATGACCGGCGAAAAAGCGCATACCTTCCACCAGTTCGGTGACGGCATCGGGACCCACGCGCAGATCGACGAGTGCCACCCGTGGGGCGAGACGGCTCAACGAAGGCTGTTTCTCGATGTCGACGCCCTGCTTGGTCAGCGCCACGCCGATGGCAGCCTGCTGGTCGTGCGGGCCGCCGATGTAGAGGGCCTGCGGCTTAGCCACCACAGGAAGCCACTCCGGCATGACGTTGAAGACCGCGACCTCGGAGCGCTTGGTCAGATCCACTCCATACGTGCGCCCCGCATGCTGCTCGGTGATGAGGATGACCGAGCGATTGTACTGGGGCGCGAGAGTGTCGGGAGCCGCCACGAGGAGCTGGCCAGGGGCGGGATCATTGCGCTCAAGGGCGTTGAAAAGTCTGTCTGCGTACATCCCTATCTAGAATTCCACCACTCGCGCAGCTTCGCAATAGCAACTTCGCGCTCCAAGGGGCCTTCTTCGAGGCGCAGCTCCTTGAGGTAAGACCAGGCCTTGCCTACCTCCGGGCCGGGTTCAAGGCCGAGGATCTCCATGATCTCGTTGCCGTCGAGGTCTGGGCGCACACGGGCGAGGTCTTCCTTGGCCGCGATATCCGCGATGCGTTCCTCCAGCTGATCGTAGATGCGCTGGAGGCGGCGGGCCTTGCGCTCATTGCGGGTGGTGCAATCGGCGCGCACAAGTTTGTGCAGGCGCGGGAGAAGATCGCCGGCATCGGTGACATAGCGGCGCACGGCGGAATCGGTCCACTGGCCATCGCCGAAACCGTGGAAACGCATGTGCAGGTAGACCAGCTGGCCGATGTCCTCCGTCGTGGCCTTGGGGAACTTCAACTTGCGCAGGCGCTTGCGGGTGAGCTTGGCACCAACAACCTCGTGGTGGTGGAAGCTGACCTTGCCGTCGGTAGTGTCGCGGGTATCCGGCTTGCCAATGTCATGGAGCAGGGCAGCCCACCGCAGGATCAGGTCGGGACCGTCTTCCTCCTGCTCCATGGCTTGCCGAAGTACAGTCAGCGAGTGCGCGTACACGTCCTTGTGCTGCGCGTGCTCGTCGGGGGCCATGCGCAATGCCGGGATCTCCGGAAACACATAGTCCGCAATACCTGAGTCAACGAGCAGGTCAATACCCTTCCACGGCGCGGTGCCGCAGATGAGCTTGTTGAGCTCCACCTGCACGCGCTCCACGGTGATGCGCTGGATTTCAGCGGCCATGTCCTTCATGGCATCGCGCACGCGCTGGGCGACGTCAAACTCCAACTGCGCCGCGAATCGCGCAGCGCGGAGCATGCGAAGAGGATCATCGTGGAAGGAAATCTCCGGCGCATCCGGGGTATCGAGAATGCGGTTCGCTAGGTCTTCGAGTCCGCCCATCGGATCGTGGAATTCGCGGGTGCCGTCTGGGCGCAGCTCGATGGCCATGGCATTGACCTTGAAATCGCGGCGCACGAGATCGCCCTCGAGGGTATCGCCGTAGACCACTTCGGGGTTGCGGGAATCGCCGTCGTAGCTATCAGAGCGGAAGGTGGTGATCTCAATCTGCTGGCCCTTATAGGCCGCCGAGACCGTACCGAAGTCAATGCCGGTATCCCACACGGTTTCGGCCCACTCCTCCAGAATCGAATACACCACGTCGGGCCGGGCCGGGGTGGTGAAGTCGAGGTCATTGCCCAGGCGGCCGAGCAGGGCATCGCGGACGGAGCCGCCGACGAGGTAGAGGGGGGCATCGTGAAGCGCGAAGCGTTCCACCAGGCCACTGAGGAGGCCACTGAGCTGGGCGACGGTGGCGTCCGCGCGAGCAAGAACGCCGATTAGCTGAGTGTCCTGAAAATTCACGGATCGAAGTCTACTACGATTAGCAGGGATGACTAAGAACACGCCAGGGTCCAAGCGCCGCCGCCGGCGGGGCGCGGGCCACCGGAACCACCGCACGGGACGCCCCCAGCGCACGTCCACCAACCGCATGACCACGCGGGATGAGACGTCCGCAGGCGGACTCGTCGTGTCCGGATTGGCGGAGGCCGTCGACGAAGACAGCAACGTCGACCTGTCCCAAATCTATGTGGCACTCATCGGCAGGTTGGACCGCCGCGGGCGCCTGCTGTGGTCCATGCCGAAGGGCCATGTGGAAAACGGCGAGGCCAAGGAACTCACCGCCGAGCGCGAAGTATGGGAGGAAACCGGAATCCACGGCAAGGTCTTCGCGGACCTGGGCATGATTGATTATTGGTTCGTCTCCGATGGCGTGCGCATTCACAAGACCGTGCACCACCACCTGCTGCGTTTCGTGGACGGCATCATGAATGACGAGGACCCGGAGGTCACCGAGGTGTCCTGGATCCCGGTCTCCGAGCTCATCGAGCACCTTGCCTATGCGGACGAGCGCAAGCTGGCCCGCATCGCCCACGACCTCCTCCCTGATCTCGCGCGAAAGGAAGCTGCCGCAGGAAAGGCGACTCCGCGGTGAGTTGGCGCGCAGCGGTTGCCATCACGGCGCTGGCGGTGGGCTGCGCCGTCCCCGTGGCCCAGGCACAAACTCCCGACGCCGAGAGCAACGACTCCCACTATTGGCTCGGCTCCCGCGGCCCCGATGAGCTCGAACTCAGCTTGCTCAGCGCGACGGAGGCGCGAGTAGGGGAGACGCTTAAAGTCCAGCTGCGCATCCACAACCCGACGGATAGCGCCGTTGATGACTTGCAGATAACCTCCCGGCGCAGCAATGCTGTGAACTCCACGACGGAGGCCCGCCAAGAGCTCGCTGCGGGATCCTTTCCTTATTATGGGGCTTCGCTCGGCGCAGGAGCACTGGAGCCGGGGGAGAGTCGCGACGTAACCGTTCAGGTTCCCACCGCGTTGGGAGATGACTCCACGCTGGCCATCACCGATCCCGGCGCCTACCCGCTCCTATTTACGCTCACCGGCACCCGCGACGGCCAGGCCGCGAGTTTTGCAGAAGAGCGGACAATCCTGGATTTCAGGGGCGGAAATCAGGATCCGACGCCCGACGCAGAAGACGACGGCAAACACGAGTTCTCACTGATCTATCCCCTCACCGCCCAGGTCGACGTCGTGCCGGGGGATACCGGCGGCGAAGAGCTCATCTTAGAAAGCGAGCAGCTCGCTGAACAGCTCTCACCGGGCGGGCGCCTCGATCAGCTGCTCGACGCCTACCTGCAGCATGATCTGCACGGTTCAGGCTGCGTGGCCCTGGACCCCGCGCTTGTCGACGCCGCCGACCGCATGTCCGCCGGCTACACCGTCAACGAGACCCGCCCCTCCACTGCCAAACACCCCACGCGCCTTCGCGATTCCTGGTTTAGCAGCACCGATTCCAATCGCGGCAAGCCGGGCGCGGGCGCCCAAGACGCCGCCGCGTGGCTGGAGAAACTGAAGAAGGTGGACTGCCGCATGCTCATGCCGTGGGCTAACGCAGACACCGATGCCGTGGCCCAGGTAGGAAACGAGTGGCTCACCCACGAGGCCGTCGAGCAGGGCGCTGACACCATCGAGCGCGTCCTCGGCGCCCCGCTCAGCACGCCACTGACCGCACCGGCCTCAGGGACAAGCGAGCACGCGATGCCCGTCCCGCTGCTGGTGGCGGATAATTCCGAGTGGGCCGGCAAGGCCGCCACCTTTGATGCCTCCCTCGGAGCACTGTTGGCCCAGACCGGTTCCAAGCCGCAGACCACTGGGTACTCCAACCCGGAGCTGCGCTACGACTTTTCGATTGATTCGGAGCAGGCGAGGGCGTTGACGGCGGGGGCGTCGATAAGCGTGGCGTCCGCGCAAGAGGAGACCGTGGCCAAGCTGCCGAACTTCCAGGACCCTGCCGCCGCGCGCGCGGTGATGGAAGCAGCGCAGCGCCTGCTCAATTCCGGGCGCCTCGAGCCCCGTCCCGTTGCCGCGCTGCCCATCGAGCCCGGCAGCGGCAGCCCTGGAAGTCCCTACCCAGATCCCGCAGCTTTCCACGACGCCGAGATCACTCAGGTGACGCAGCAGGCCCGCTATACCGATGAGCTGATGTCCATCATGGTCAACGATCCCGGTATCGCCATGACGCGCTATAACTTCACGGCGCCCCTGCGCCGCGATCTCCTCACGGCGCTCAGCGCTACCGAACGCTCCAGCATCCACGGTTTTCCATCCTCGGTGGAGCGGAGCCGCGCCCGGCTGGAGAAAAACGCGGATATGCTCCGCGAGCTTCGCGCTTCCGTGGCGCTCATCCCGCCGGGCAACGTCTTTACCCGCGTTTCGGAGTCATCACCGCTGCTCATCGTGGCGGAGAACGGCCTGCCGCTGCCTGTCGACGCCCACCTAGCCTACGACGCCCCCGACGGCGCCACGTTGAACACGCAGGACTTGATTCACATCCCGGCCAAGGGATCTATTACCGTGTCCATGACCGCTGACCTGCCCAGCAACGTTGACCAGATGTCGTTGCGCCTATGGCTTGCAACACCATCTGAGCACCTCATATCGGATCCAATCGATATCACGGTGCAGACGCGTGCCGGTATCGTTAGCGTCTATGGAGTCGGCGCGATCGCCGCGCTCGCCCTCGTCCTTGCCGCATTGTTCCGGCTGGGTAAGTGGAAGAAAAAGAAGTCTCACGGATAGTTTTCTCAATGACACATGAACCTAAGTCTGGTGCCCGCCGACGCATTGTCACGCCTTCGCCGCCGGCGCCGGTACCGGAAAAGCGCGCGCCGAGTGGCGTCGTTGCTGTCGACGACGAACTCGAGGACCGCTCGGGACTGAAGGGCAAGGCAGCCGCTGCCTCGAGTGAGCCCTCCGGCGAAAAGAACTCCGACGGCGCCGTCGTTCGCGCAACCGGCTCCATGGCCATTGCGACGATGATTTCCCGCATCACGGGATTCATCCGCAACGTGCTCATCGGCTCGTCGCTCGGCCCGGCTATTTCCTCCGCCTTCACCACGGCGAACCAGCTGCCCAACCTCATCACGGAGATCGTGCTGGGCGCGGTGCTGACTTCGCTCGTCGTGCCCGTGTTGGTACGCGCGGAAAAGGAAGACGCTGACCGTGGCGAGGACTTTGTCCGGCGCCTCTTCACGCTGGCCTTCTCCCTGTTGGCCACGATCACGGTGCTTTCCTGTATCTTTGCCCCGCAGTTGACACGCATGATGTTGCCGGAGGACGGCGAGGTCAATGCCGTGCAGGCCACCTCCTTTGCCTACTTGCTGCTGCCGCAGATCTTCTTCTACGGGCTTTTCGCGCTCTTCCAAGCGGTGCTCAACACCAAGAGCATCTTTGGGCCAGGCGCGTGGGCACCGGTGGTCAATAACATCATCTCGATCACGGTGCTCGTGGCCTACCAGCTGCTGCCGGGCAGCTTGCATCCCGATGCGCCTTCGCCGATCACGGACCGGCACGTGCTGCTCCTAGCCCTAGGTACCACGGCCGGTGTGGTGGTGCAATGCCTCATCCTTTTCCCTTATCTCAAGAAGGCGGGCATTAACCTCAAGCCGCTGTGGGGCCTAGATGACCGCCTCAAGCAGTTCGGCGGCATGGCCATGGCCATCGTGGCCTACGTGGCGGTTTCCCAGCTGGGTTACGTCATCACTTCCCGCGTGGCGGCCCATGCGGACAAAGAAGCGCCGTTTATCTACCAGCAGGCATGGCTTCTCCTGCAGGTACCCTATGGCGTCATTGGCGTCACGCTGCTCACCGCAATTATGCCGCGCTTGTCCCGCAACGCCGCGGACGGTGACGTCAAGGCCGTGGTCCGGGATCTCACGCTGGGCACGAAGCTGACGTTTATCGCCCTGATTCCCATCGTCATCTTCATGACGGGATTCGGCATCCCGATCGCCCGCGGCCTTTTCCAATACGGCGCCTTCAACGCCAAGGCGGCCGAGGTACTCGGCCTCACGCTGAGCTTCTCTGCCTTTACCCTCATCCCATACGCCCTCGTGCTGCTGCACCTGCGCGTCTTCTACGCCCGCGAAGAAGCGTGGACGCCGACGTTTATCATCGCCGGCATCACGCTCACCAAGTCGGTGCTCTCCCTGCTTGCCCCACACGTGGCGGATTCCCCCGACCGCGTGGTCGTCCTTCTGGGCACTGCCAATGGCTTCGGCTTCGTGGCCGGCGCGGTGATCGGCGGCTTCCTGCTCAAGCGAAAGCTGGGCAGCCTGGGTGGCCGCGCGGTTATCGCGACGACTATCTGGTCAGTGCTGGCCTCCCTCGTGGGCCTCGTGGTGGCCTTCGTCATCAATTACGTCATCAACCTCGTGCTCCCGGAGCAGGTGCCGCCGTTCGTGTACCTGCTGAAGCTTGCCGTGGCGGGCCTCATCTTCGTGGCTGTCACCGGCATCGTGCTTTCGCGCTCGGGCTTGCCGGAAGTCATCAACCTTGGCCGCCAGCTGCAGCGCATCCCCGGCATGTCCCGCATCATCAAGATCGAGCATGCCGAGGCCATCGAGGTCGAGGCCCCAGAGCAGCTGGAGATCCAGCCGATCTTCAGCGTGGATGCCTTCAACTCCTCGCCGGTACCGCCGCCGATGTCTGCCGGTATCGTCCGCGGTCCACGCCTGGTGCCGGGCGCCCCGGTCTCCGATGGCCGCTTCCGCCTCCTCAAGGACTACGGCTCCGCCGCGGGTACCCGCTTCTGGAAGGCGCGCGAGCAGGCCACCGGCCGCCTTGTATCGCTGACATTCGTGGACACCACGGGCGAGGCTCCGATGGCACCGGCCACCCCGGCGGTAGCCGCCCGCCGCTCCGCGGAGGTCTCCCGCGCCACGCGCCGCCTGGCTGAGATGGAACTGGATGCCATGGCGGAGAACATCGACATCCTGTCTTACCGCCAGGGCTGCCTCGTCGTGGCGGACTGGGTGGAGGGCACCTCCCTGAAGACGGTGTCGGAGGATGAAGACCTCGATCCGCGCGCCGTCGCCCACGCCTTGGTCCCGCTGGTGCGCACCACGGCTGCCGCCCATGCGGCGGGCCTCGTGCTGGGAATTGAGAACCGCAACCGCATCCGCATTTCCACTGAGGGCATTGCCACCCTGGCCTTCCCCGCGGTGTTGCACAGCAACGATGAGGAGACTGACCGCTCGGCGCTGGCCTCCGCCATCTCGCTCCTCGTGGAATCCACCAGTCCGACACCGGAGGTGCTACAGGAGATTGCTGCCGACGCCGAGGAGGGCCAAGACTCCGATCTCGAGGACATCGCCAACCGCTTGGCGGCCTTCGCCGGCGATGGCGACGACGGCGAGGAGACCCTCCAGATTCCAGTGGAGGAGACCCCGCGCAAGGAGGACCCGAGCCCCGCTCCGGGTTTCGGCGGCCGCGGCTATTCTGGCTCCGGCATCATCGTCCTAGGCGCGCTGGCCACCCTCTTCGTCGTGGCGATGGCCGCGCTCAGCGTGTGGATCCTGTCTCATGTGGGTAATGAGAAGACTTCCCCAGTGGTGACGAAGAGCGAATCGACGACTGAAACCTCATTCCCCAACGTGCCGCCGGTGCTCCTGAAGGACGTCAAGACCACCTCCGTTCCGGAGGGCAAGGAAGTTTCTGGTTCATGGTCCACGAAGAAGGCAGACACTGGACTCCTGCTCAGCATTGACAAGCCCACGCAACTCCGAGCGCTTCCGCTTCAGCAGAGCAAGTCCACCGGCGCCAAGTACGAAGTCTATGGCGTTAATACCAAGGATTTTGACCCCACGGATCCTGACTCCGGCAAGCTCACCGAGCTCGCACACGGCACGCTAACCAACGCGCGCCAAGACATCGAGCTCAAGGAGAAGCCCGTGGCCTTCGACGGCGCCCTCATCGTCTTCACCGACATGCCCAAGTCCGGCTCCGTCACACTGAAGGAGGCCACCCTGGTGGGCATCCCAACCAACTAACCCACCACCTCACGCATTTCCCCAGACCTCGATCCCGAAACTCCCTGCTCGCTGACTCAGACGCGCCACGCGCTTGACGACGCCCACCTGCAGGTTTCGGGTAGCAGGTCTGGGGCTTTAGTGTTCTTGCAATTTCTTCCCTTGACAGATAAGTGAAGGAGCGTATAATTCTTGTTGTCACGTCAACAATCTAGAGAAACCTAGAAGAAACGAGGAACCCATGACTATCACCGCAGGAACCTACGCACTGGATCCGGCACACACCACTATCGGCTTTGTAGCTCGCCACGCCATGGTCACCAAGGTGCGCGGCAACTTCAACGAGTTCGAAGGCACCCTGACCGTAGGGGAGAACATTACTGACTCCGCCGCCACCGCCACGGTAAAGACGGCATCCATCGATACCAAGAACGCCGACCGCGATGCACACGTGAAGAATGAGGACTTCTTCGATGTTGAGAAGTTCCCAGAGATGACCTTCACCGCGACCAAGTTCGACGTTAACGACGAGGGTGAGGGCACCGTCACCGGTGACCTCACCATCAAGGGCATCACCAAGTCCGTCGATTTCAAGGTAGAAGAGACCGGCGTGGCCGAGGATCCCTTCCGCAACACCCGCCTTGGCTTCGAGGCTAAGACCTCCATTAACCGCACCGACTTCGGCATCGACTTCAACGCTCCGCTGAAGACCGGCGGCGTGCTCGTCTCCGAGGAGATCAAGATCGAGCTCGAGGTCTCTGCCATCAAGCAGTAAGCCATCAAGCGCGATACCTCACCTTGAGAAGTAGTTTTTAGTTGTTGCCCGTAGTGCCCATTTCGGTACTGCGGGCAACAACTTTTTAACAATTAAAGGCACCACAACCGAGTAATAAACAACTCTAAAACAACCCCTCAACAACTCGCGCAACGCTGTGGCTTGCACTTTTAAGAACAAATCTGCGTCAGAGGCTGTCATATTAGTCAATAGTTGTTTATTAGTTGTTGCGGAGTTGTTTGAAACAACTCCGCTATACTACAGGCCATGAGAGAGGACGAACTCGACTTCATCATCCAGGCACTGCGCTCGATTGAAACCGGCGCAACCGCCGATAGCCTGGAATCCGAGATTCTCGGTTTCAAAGAGGACCCTGCAGTCCACCCAGGAAATCGCAATCCAGACGCAACCCTTGTTGAATTCCTCATCGATGAAGCCGTGTGCTTTTCCAATGCCGATAACGGGAACGCTTTCATCGTGCTTGGAGTCGCAGACAAGAAATCAGGACCAGAGGCATTTACAGGCACCCAGAGGGAACTGGACTGGCTCATAAGAAAGATCTTCGAAGGAACACAGCCCAACATCCACGTCGAAGCAGAGGAGCTGGAGTGGTGCGGAGCCCGGCTCATCGTCTTGCGAGTTCCCCGTGGTATCACGCTGTATCAGCGCCCGAAGGGACAGGCAAGCAAGCGGGTTGGTACTCGCTGCGTACCCCTCACCGAGCACCAACGCCGCGCACTCTTTTTTGAACGCGCTAACCCGGATTACACCGCTCACCCCTCCCGGCGAGGACTTGAGGAACTCGATATGACGGCCGTCGATCAGGCGCGGCACCTACTAGCTCAAGCTAGAGCGATGTCCGGTTCCCAGGAGCCTGTTCCCGCGACGACCCGCGAACTTTTGGGAGAACTAGGGCTGCTGGATGGCTCACAAAACCCCACATACGCGGCCGAAATCCTCTTCATGCCTCCGGTATCCCAGCAGGTTACAGTTCGGCACCTCCTCCGTCTTGTCCCTGGTGGTGAGCCGAGAACAACGGAAATCTCTGCACCCCTCATCACCGCATACTTGCGGTTGAAAGAGCTAATTCGAGTCAATGCCCAGCAAGAAGTGGAGCGCATCGCACTTGCCACAGGTCAAGAAGTATCGATCAAGGCTTTCCCAGACACCGCTGTCGACGAACTCGTCTCCAACGCCTTAGCCCATCGCGACTGGGACGCATCGGCTGCAGTAGTCATCGACCAATCTCCCATAGCCTTCTCTGTATGGTCACCCGGTGGTCTTCCCACAGGTGTACAACGCAATCGAGTTCTCACAACACAATCAATTCCCCGAAATCCCCGCCTTATGACGGCGTTAAGGATGCTGGGGTTAGCAGAGGAATCCTCCCGTGGATTCGACCGCATGTGGGCATCGATGCTGTCGAGTGGTCGCCATATTCCGGAACTTCGCGCCGAGGAATCCTTCGTCGAAGTTATTTTGTCCTCTGGCCGCGTTGACACCGCGTTTGTTAAGGCCTTGACCGAACTCAAAGGTGCTTTCGGCGCTGAGCCTTTCGACAGCGTCAATGGTCTCATCATTGCCCGTCACCTTATGGACAACCAGATCCTGCTGTGCCACACTGCTGCCCAACTCATGCAAGTCAGCGAAGATCAGGCTGCGGATACCCTTCGGTGGTATGAGAGCCTCGGTTTCGTAGAACAACTACGGGAAGCGCGAGAGTGGATACTTACCACCAAGGCCCGATCACTGATGGGGCTTCACATAGAAGGACACATCGCAGCGACCTCCGTTCAGGACTGGATCCTGGCTCAACTCAAAGAAGGAGCTGCACTGACTACGCGTGAAGTCGCCGAAGAACTGGGAGTAGACCGGGCAACTGTCACGGGAATACTGCGCCACCTGCGGACTATAGGCCAAGCGCGCATCGATCCTGATGGCCCACAGCGCGGGCCCAACACGCGGTGGGTTCTATCTTGACCGCCCTGTGATACGCACCGCAGCGACGTTTAAGATGTAGCGCATGACTACCGCAAACCTCACTCATGCAGAAGCCACCGCCCGCAGCGCCGCGCTGCGTTTGAGCACCTACGAGCTGCACCTCGACGTCACGAGCGCGCCAACCGACGCCGACTCCTACGAGGTCACCTCACGTATTACGTTCACCACCACTAAGCCCAAGACCTTCGTGGATTACTTGGGCAAGGCCGTGCACGCAGTGCGCGTCAACGGTGAGGAGGTGGAGAACACCTTCGACGGTGGACGGGTCTACCTGAGCAACCTTCCAGTGGGGGAGGAACTCACCGTGGAGATCACCGGCTCCTCCTATTACTCCCGCACCGGCCAGGGCCTGCACCGCATGCACGACCAGGCCGATGACACTACGTACCTTTACTCGCACCTCGAGCCATCCGATGCCCGCCGCATCTTCCCCTGCTTTGACCAGCCGGACCTCAAGGCCAGCTACGAGGTGCACCTCACCGGCCCGCAGGGCTGGCAGCTGCTCAGCAACCAGCCGGAGGTCGGCCGCGAGAAGACGGATAGCGGGGAAGTAGCGCACTTCGCGCCGACCCCTCTGCTGTCGACGTATCTGACGGCGTTTGCGGCGGGGCCGTACGTCGAGAAGCACAGCACCTGGACCGCACCCGATGGCTCCTTGGAAGTGGAGCTGCGCGCCTTTGCCCGCGCCTCCATGGCGGAGTATCTGGATGATGAAATCCTGCAGGTCACAGCACAGGGCATGGACTTTTTCCACAGCAACTTTGGCTACCCGTATCCGTGGGGCAAGTATGATTCCATCTTCGTTCCGGAATACAACCTGGGCGCCATGGAGAACCCCGGCCTCGTGACCTTTACGGAGCACTACCTCTTCCGTTCCGCCGCCACCCGCGCGCAGCATGCCGGCCGCACGAATACCATCCTGCACGAGATGTCGCACATGTGGTTCGGTGACCTAGTCACCCCACAGTGGTGGGATGACCTGTGGCTCAAGGAGTCCTTCGCGGAATTCATGGGCGCGGATTCCTCAGTCCACGCCACCGAATACACCGAGGCGTGGGTGAACTTCGCCGGGCAACGAAAGAACTGGGCGTACCTGCAGGATCAGCTGCCCACCACGCACCCGATCAAGGCCGAGATCCCGGACGTCGATGCCGCGCGCCAGAACTTCGACGGCATTACTTATGCCAAGGGTGCAGCGGTGCTCAAGCAGCTGGTGCACTACGTGGGCCGGGAGAACTTCTACGCCGGCGCGCGCGACTACTTCCAGGAGCACGCCTTTGCTGCCGCCACCTTCGAGGACCTGCTCACGGCGCTGAAGAAGCACACCGACCGCGACCTGGACGCCTGGTCCACCGCCTGGCTGCGCACGTGGGGCCCGGACACGCTCACCCCGGAGCTGCACACGGACGGCGATAAGATCCACGAGCTCGCCATCGCGGTGGAAGCCGAGGACACCACGCGCCCGCACCGCCTCAACGTGGCACTCTTCGATGACTCCCTGAACAAGTACGCCACCCTCGACGTCGATCTGGAGGGCGAGCGCACCATCCTCGATGAGGCATCGGGACTTCAGGCACCTGCGTTGCTGCTGCTTAACGACGCCGACCACACCTACGCCAAGGTCCGCTTCGACGAGACCTCCCTGGACACCATCCGCACGCGCCTGTCTGAAGTTCCGGATGAGCTTTCCCGCGCGGTCATCTGGACTTCCCTGTGGAATCTCACCCGCGATGGCGAGTGGCCGGTACGCTCTTACCTGGACACGGTGCTCAACCACGCCCCGGCGGAGTCCAACCCCACGCTTCTGACCACAGCCTTTGCCAATGCCCGCTATGCCATCGACCACTTCGTGAGCGAGGATGTTCGCGAGGAGATCCGCGCCGACTACGCTGAGCGCCTCTGGGAGGTGCTGCAGGCCGCCCCTGCTGGCTCCGACGCCCAGCTCACCGTCGCACGCGCCGCCATCCAGGCACTCGCGGCCACGCCGGAGGAATCCGGCACGCAGCGCCTGCGCGCGCTGTACGACGGCTCCCTCGACGGCCTCGCCCTCGACCCGGACATCCGCTGGGCCATCCTCCGCGCGCTGGCCGCCCGCGATGCCGTCGGCGCCGAGGAGCTGGAGGCTGAGAAGGAGCGGGACAACACGCTCACCGGTGCCGCCGCCTACCTGGGCGCCTCCCACGCTTTCCCATCTGCCGAGCTGAAGCGCGAAGTCTTTGACCTCGTGCGCACGCCGGGCAAGTACTCCAACGCGGAGGTGGATTCCCTGCTCGCGGCGTTTAACGCCCCGCGCTCGGCCCACCTCACCGAGGCCTTTGCCCAGGAGTATTTCGACTCTCTGACGAAGCTGTGGGAGGAGCACCCCATCGAGATTGCTAACCGCCTCGTGCGCGGGCTCTACCCGGATCTCGCGATGGCCGACGCCGCCACCAGCGAGCTCCTGAGCAGCGAGCACCCTCGGGCGCTACGCCGCGTGCTGCTGGAATGCCAGGATGCGCTGCGTCGTGCGCAACGCGTGCGTGCGGCGCAGTAGACGCGGCGCGTAGCGGACAGAAGAATCTTCCCGTAAACTCGCAGACACATTAACGGGGGACAATCACACACCATCGGCTTCGGCCAAGGGACTGTGTTGACCCATGTGTCATTGCTCAAGTTTCCGGGGGGATTCTTCTTGTCAGCTCAGCCGACCGATCGTGAACTCGTCGACGCCTTCATCGGCGGAGATACTAAGGCCTTTTCGGCAATCGTCGAGAAGCACCGTGCGCGCCTGACGGCCATGGCGCGGCGCTACACGCGCAACGATGATGATGCGCAGGACATCGTGCAGGAGGCACTGCTCAAGGCCAGCTGCAACATGGCCTCCTACCGGCACGATGCCACGCTGAGCACATGGCTGCACAGGCTGGTGATGAACTCCGGCTATGACTTCCTCAACCATCGCTCCAACCGAGAGAACGCCTCCCTGGATGCGGAGATCATTGAGGATGACCGCAACTACGCACTCGCGCACAATCCCAGTGAGAACTTGGCGGAACGCATCACGGTGGCCCAAGCGATGGAGACGTTGCGCGAGGACCAGCGAGAAGCGCTGTACCTGACCGATGTTGCAGGCTATCCCATCGATGCGGTGGCCAAAGTGCAGGGCGTTGCGCCAGGCACGGTGAAGTCGCGGCGAGCCCGGGCTCGGCAAGTGCTGCGTGCGGCGATAGACTGAGGCCGAGTAGAATCACACTATCTTTCGCGCGATGTGCGCGAACATGAATCAGATTCTGTCCAAGAATTGTCGTCTCAAGGGAGTTTTTTGTGACCATCCACGATGTCGCCATCGTCGGCTCCGGCCCCGCCGGCTACACCGCAGCACTCTACGCAGCACGTGCCGAGCTCAATCCCATCGTCTTCGAGGGCTTTGAATACGGCGGCGAACTCATGAACACCACCGAGGTGGAGAACTACCCGGGCTTCCAGAAGGGCATCATGGGCCCAGAGCTCATGGAAGAAATGCGCGCCCAGGCCATCCGCTTCGGTGCGGACCTGCGCATGGAGGTTGTCGATTCCGTCGAACTCGAGGGCGAGGTAAAGAAGCTGCACGTCGGTGACGAGGTCTTCGAGGCCCGCACCGTCATCCTCGCCACCGGTGCAGCGCCGCGCTACCTGGGCATTCCGGGTGAATCCGAGCTCGCTGGACGCGGCGTGTCCGCCTGCGCCACCTGCGATGGCTTCTTCTTCAAGGGCCACAACATTGCCGTCGTCGGCGGCGGCGATTCCGCCATGGAGGAGGCCACCTTCCTCACCAAGTTCGCCGAAACCGTAACGATCATCCACCGCTCCGAGAACTTCCGCGCCTCCAAGATCATGCTGGAGCGCGCCAAGGAGAACCCACAGATCAAGTGGCTGACCAATACCACCGTTGAGCGCGTCCTGGATAAGGACGGCAAGGTTGGCGGCCTGGAGGTCAAGAACGCCCTAACCGGCGAAACCAGCGAACTCGATGTCACCGCCATGTTTGTGGCGATTGGCCATGACCCGCGCTCCGGCTTCCTCGAGGGCCAGGTGGCCACCAATGAGGCTGGCTACGTCGTAGTGGAACAGCCTTCGACCAAGACCTCGCTGCCTGGTGTCTTTGCCTGCGGTGACTTGGTGGATGACCACTACCAGCAGGCCATCACCGCGGCTGGCTCCGGCTGCCGCGCGGCCATTGATGCGGAACATTTCCTCGCCGATAACCGTTAGTAGTCACATGAGCAACATTAAGAACGTCACTACTGATTCCTTCCGCGCGGACGTCGTGGAGGCAGGCAAGCCCGTCGTCGTGGACTTCTGGGCTGAATGGTGTGGGCCGTGCAAGAAGTTGTCCCCGATTCTCGAAGAGGTCGCCGAAGAACTCGATGATGACGTCTCCGTGGTCAAGGTCAACGTGGACGAGGAGCGCACCCTGGGTGCCATGTTCCAGATCATGTCGATCCCA
The DNA here is from genome assembly GCF_001810085.1 of Corynebacterium sp. HMSC072A02. Classification (NCBI taxonomy): domain Bacteria; kingdom Bacillati; phylum Actinomycetota; class Actinomycetes; order Mycobacteriales; family Corynebacteriaceae; genus Corynebacterium; species Corynebacterium sp. HMSC072A02. The sequence continues at coordinate 50,343 of NZ_KV799855.1, forward strand.
TCCGTGCTGATTTTCAAGAATGGTGAGAAGGTCGACGAGTTCGTCGGCCTGCGTTCCAAGGCCGACATCGTGGCGCAGATAAAGAAACAGCTCTAACTGGTATTCTTTAACTCGTTGATGGCGCACTGCGGTGCGCCTCCTTGATCACGAAAGGGGTAGGTGTGAATCGCGTTTTACGTGTAGGTGACCAGAGCGTTCGGGTCGCCGAAGCACGCGCAACCCTTGCCCGCCTCGGCCTGATGACTGACTACCAGGGGACGTTGTCCGACTGGAAGAAGCAAAAGTACTCCGAAGCCGATAAGCACTTTGATAACAATTTGGCCGAGGTCCTCAAGGCCTTCCAGCAATCCCGCGGCATCGTGCCTAGCGGCGATATTGATGACCTCACTCTGCGCGAGCTGCGCCAGGCTTCCTACACGCTGGGCGCCCGCGTTCTGGCCTATGAACCGGGCAACGTGCAGGTGGGCGATGACGTAGCACAGCTCCAAGAACAATTGCAGGAGCTTGGCTTCTACCAAGAACGCATCGATGGCCATTTCGGTGCCCGCACCTACGCGGCGCTGGCGGAATACCAACTCAACTCTGGCCTGCGCAGTGACGGGATCTGTGGCCCTGCCACCATTAACGCCCTCAACCTGCTGGGTCGGCGTATCACTGGCGGCTCGGCGCACAATATCCAGGAACGCGAGCGCGTGCGCAATGCCGGGCCAAAGCTGGCCGGCAAGCGCGTTGTGATCGACCCCAGCCTGGGTGGCCTCAACAAGGGCCGCACGGTCAGGGGACGCTTCGGCAACATCACGGAAGAGGAGATCCTCTGGGACTTGGCCGAGCGTGTTGCCGGGCGCATGATCGCCGCCGGCATGGAGACCATCATCTCCCGCCCGCGCAACGATGACCCATCGATCCGTGACCGCGCAGACATGGCCAATGCATTCGACGCCAACCTGGTTATTTCACTGGCCTGCGATGAATACCCCACGGAGAAGGCCAACGGCGTAGCCACCTTCTACTTTGGGTCGGAATCCGGCAACTCTTCCCTCATCGGTGAGACGCTCTCCGGCTTCATCCAGCGTGAGATCGTTGCCCGTACCGAGCTGGGTAACTGCCGCAACCACGGCCGCACGTGGGCGTTGTTGCGCCTGACGCAAATGCCGGTGGTGCAGGTCGTGCTGGGTTACCTGACCAGCCCCAAGGACGTGGCTATCCTTACCAACCCGGACCGCCGCGATGACATCGCCGAGGCCATCGTCGTCTCCGTCAAGCGCCTCTACCTCTTGGACGAGGATACCGCCGTGACTGGCACCTATCGCTTCGACGAGCTGCTGCGCGCCGAGCGCTCTTCCTAAAGGGCTTAGGCCAAAGCGCGGGCGAGGAGGTCCTCCACCGCGGCTGCGGTCAGCAGGTCGAAAGCTGGTGGAAGCTCGAGGCGCAGGCGTGGGGTAATAGGGTGATCGCGCACCACCATGAAACCGGCGGACTCCAGCGTCTCCACAGGTAACAGGCCAATGCGAGCGGGTTTCTCGCGAAGGAGCTCTTCGGCCTGGCGGGCATCACGAAAGCCAAAGGCCTCAACGGCGCTAGCCTCGCGTGAGGTGAGGTGCATGATGGTGGCGTCGAGAAGCACTGCTTCCAAGCCCTTCGCCGCGCGGTGCGGCTTTACAAATAGTGAAGTCACCAGGACCGCATCCTCCGAGACGGGGGAGGTGGGCAGCTTGGCCGCACCGGGGGCAAGCTCAGGCGGGCAGAAGAGGACCGTGGCCTCATCGCCCACGGTGAAACCGCACTCGCCGCAGCGCAGCAGGGTGGCGCTGATCCACGCTTCCTTTTCAAATGCAGGGTCAGCGACCGTGGTTTTCATCTCCCAAAAAATAGATCGGGCCGCCAAGGGGTTGATAGCAACACCTTCCTTGACGGCCTGAACGAGCATGGTGAGCTAGCTGCCTTCTTTGCCCTCAATGAGCGCTAGGATGCGCTCGAAGTCCTCTTGGTCACCGAATTCGACGACCATTTTGCCCTTGCGCTTGCCCATGGTGACGGTGACCTTGGTGTCGAAGCGATCGGCCAAGCGCTCGGCAGAGTCCGTAAAGAACTGCGGCTGCGGGGCAGCGGGCTTCTTGGTTGGCTCGGCTGGCTTGCCATCGCGCTTGTACAGGGTGACGGCTTCCTCGGTGGCTCGCACAGAAAGGCCCTCGGCCACGACGCGGTTGGCAATGAGCTCCATGGCCTCTGCATCCGGCAGGCCCAGCAACGCGCGGGCGTGACCGCCCGATAACGTACCCGCGGCAACGCGCTTCTGCACGTCCACCGGCAGCTTGAGCAGGCGGATCATGTTGGTCACCTGCGGGCGCGAGCGACCAATGCGGTCAGCCAACTCATTTTGGGTAACCCCAAATTCTTCAAGAAGCTGCTGATAGGCGTGTGCTTCTTCCAACGGGTTGAGCTGCACGCGGTGGATATTCTCCAGCAGAGCGTCCCGCAGGAGGTCATCATCCTTGGTATCGCGGACGATAGCCGGGATGGTGGCCAGGCCCGCCTTGGAAGAGGCGCGCCAGCGGCGCTCACCCATGATGAGCTCGAAGCCGCCCTCCTCGGAAGGCCGGACCACGACCGGCTGCAACAGACCGAATTCCTTGATGGAGTGGACCAGCTCGGCCAGGTCATCCTCGTCGAAGACAGTACGCGGCTGCTTCGGGTTGGGCATGATGTCACCGACGGAAATCTCGCGGTAAGTCGCACCAATCACCGAAGGCTTGGCCTGACGCTTCTTCGAACCCGAGGATTGCTGGATAGTGGGCGCACCCTGCACCCTTTTCGTGCCGGCATCCTTAGGAGCGCCGGTGGACGCACCGAGAATGATATCTGCGGCGGAATCTCCCAAGCGTGGCTTGCGGGAGGGCGCACCCGGGCCGGACGGGATGAGCGCGGCCAAGCCCTTGCCCAAACCGCCCTGGCGCTGCTCCGGCTTGTGGTCTGCCTTCTTATCTGCCACGGTGTCCTATCCTTCCAATTCCGCGAAAATCTCTGGGCTCACGCCAATGGCACCCGTGGTGGGGTGCGGCGTGTAGTCCCCGCGCTTATCCAACTCGCGTGCGGCGGCGGCGTAGGCGCGGGCGCCTGTCGACGACGGGTCATAAGCGATAACCGTCTTACCATAACCCGGCGCCTCCGAAACGCGAACGGAGCGCGGGATGACGTTGCCTAAGACGACGGCGCCGAACTGCTCGCGCACTTCATTGGCCACCTGCTCTGCCAGCTTGGTGCGGGCGTCGAACATGGTGAGCAGCACGCCGGAGATGTGCAGATCCTCGTTGAGGTGCTCACGGATCATGGAGATATTTCCCAGCAGCTGGCCCACGCCCTCCAGGGCGTAGTACTCACACTGGATGGGAATAATGACCTCTTCTGCGCACGTCATCGCATTGATGGTGAGCAGGCCCAGGGAAGGCGGGCAGTCGATAAAAACGTACTCAAAGCCATGCTCTTCGAGGAAGCCGTTGTGTAGGGCGTCATAGAGGCGAAACTCGCGGCGAACCAGGGAGACCATTTCAATCTCCGCGCCGGCGAGGTCGATGGTGGCGGGGATGCAGTAGAGGTTTTCATCGTCGGGGGAGTGCTGCATCGCATCCTCCGCGCTGCAGTCACCCAACAAAACCTCATAGCTGGATTTGGTGCCGGAGGTGTGCTCCGCGCCCACCGCGGTGGAGGCATTGCCCTGCGGGTCCAAGTCGATCACCAGGACCTTCTTGCCGGCCTCAGCGAGCGCGGCGGCAAGGTTGACGGCGGAGGTGGTTTTACCCACGCCACCCTTCTGGTTCGCGATGGTGATAAGACGAGGATGAGTCATGCCGTCTACTTTAGTTCACGCGCGGGACACGGATAATGGTGGTGCCGTGGATGGTCATGACCTCGGCTTTTCCGCCACCGGCGCGCTTGATGTCGGCAGCGTCGCGCTCCAGCTCCTCGTGCACCGAGGAACCCTTGAGAGCGATCATCTCTCCGCCCTTGCGAACCAGCGGCAGGGACCACTTGGCCAGCTTGCCCAACGGGGCCACCGCGCGGGAGGTCACGATGTCGGCACCCTTAACGGCCTTTTTCACCGGGCCTTCCTCGGCGCGGCCGCGGATGACGGTGACGTTATCGAGGCCCAGCAGGTCGACGACCTCGTTGAGGTAAGTGGAGCGCTTCAGTAGCGGCTCGATGAGAGTGATCTTCAGGTCAGGGCGCGCGATGGCGAGCGGGATGCCGGGCAAGCCTGCGCCACTGCCGACGTCGATAAGCGTGGCGCCCTGCGGCATTACCTCCACGACCACGGCGCAGTTGATGAGGTGGCGCTCCCACAGGCGCGGGACCTCGCGGGGGCCTATAAAACCACGGGTGGACCCGTCCGTAGCCAGCGAATCGTGGTATTTCTGCGCGAGCGGCAGACGCGATCCGAAGACGTCAGACGGGTCCAGTGGCACAGTGTCGGACACAGATTCAGTCACTGTGAAAACTCCTGGGTTACGTTCTAGTTGTTCTTGCGGCGCTGCTTCTTAGAGCGGTGATCCTTCTTGCGTGCGCCCGGCTTCGGGGCAGAAGTGCGCTTGAGCTCAGCCTTGGCGGCTGCCTCTTCTTCTTCCTCCCGGTCCATCTTGGCGTAGACAATGCGGGTTTGGAAGAAGGTCCACACGGTGTTGGCCAGCATGTAGAAGAGCAGGCCGATGGGCCAGATGAAGCCGGAGAACACCAGCATTGCCGGCATAAACCACAGCATCATCTTGTTCATCATGGCCATCTGCTGCTGCATCATCTCCGCGTTCTGACCCTGCGGGGTAGCGGTCTTGCCGGCCGCGCGGCGCGCCTCCTGACGGTTCAGCGTCATGCGGGCGTTGAAGTGGGTCAGCGTCGCAATGATGGCGATGAGCGGCACGATGATGAAGGCCGCCTGTGCGGTGGTGGCTTCCTTAACAATCTCCAGACCGGAGTTGAGGCGCAGGTTGGCCACGAGCGGGACACCGAAGATCTTGGCGTCTACGAACTGCTTCACCAGCTCAGGTTCGAAGATGTAGTTCGCAATGGAGGCGTTCATCTCCTCCGACATTGCTTCACCCGCCGGGTGGCCCACGCCACCGGCGACGGCAACGGTGCGGTCGAAGGAACGCAGCACGTGGAACAGACCAATGAACATGGGGATCTGCGCGAACATCGGCAGACAGCCCGCCACGGGGCGCACGCCGGCTTCCTTGTAGATGCGCTGCATCTCTTGGGCAGCCTTGGTCTGGTCATTGGCGTACTTGGTGCGCAGTTCCTGAATTTGTGGCTGGATCTCCTGCATCTTGCGTGAAGAGCGCAGCTGCGTGATGGTCGGCTTGACCATGATGGCCTTGAGCGTCCACGTCAGAAGAACGATGGCGATGATCCAGGTTCCGCCCCATGCGGAATCAAGGACGAAGCTCAAGAGCCAATGCCAGAACCACAGGACGGCTGAAATTGGCCAATAAATGAAATTAAGCACGAGAGTTGTTTACCTCAGTTGTTGTTTGGTCGGTACCGGATCAAACCCGCCCGGGTGCCAGGGACCGCACTTGCATAACCTGGCAAGCGCCATGCCCGTCCCCTTGAAGGCTCCATGGATGGAGATGGCTTCGAGAGCATAGGCACTGCACGTCGGTTCAAAACGACAGGTGGAGACCATCTTAAGGCCTGACAAGTGCTTTTGGTAGAAGCGCACCCCGTGAACTAGGACTCTCCCGAACCCGCGGGCTTCAGGAATCTCCTCTCCTTGAGAGTTCAGATATCCCATGTGCTTAGTGCTTTGCGGATATCACGCTCAAGGCGCTCACTGGTGGCACTACCGCTAGCGGGCAAGGCGCGGATAACAATGTCAACATTGGCGGGCAATACTGTCCCGTTGACGCCATCGCGCATGAGGGACATGCACACATGACGAAGCCGCCGAGAGGTGCGGTGGCGAACCACGGCATTCCCGACGGCCTTCGACACGATGAGGCCGAACCGCGGCCCAGTGGCCGCGATGTCGTCTTCACCGTCGTTAAAGCGCAAATGCACGACGACAGTGCGCGTGCCCGCCCGGCGCCCGCCCTTGATGGTCCTCCGAAATTGCCTCGGGGACGTGAGCTTGTGCTGGGCTGGAAGCATGAATTAAGCGGTGAGCTTAGCGCGACCCTTCTTGCGACGAGCGGCGACGATGGCGCGGCCGGCGCGGGTGCTCATGCGGGTACGGAAGCCGTGCTTACGAGCGCGACGACGGTTGTTCGGCTGGAAGGTACGCTTACCCTTTGCCACGATTAACTCCTTGAAGTTGTTGGTGGATGGCACAGCCACACGCCGGTGAGGGCGGTGGGCATAAACATCCACTGATGAATGGTGTACGTGGGGATGTGGCTTCGCACGTGAAGCGCCGTGAGGCGTGGCGAGGCATTCCCACATGCAACATGTGCACCATGCACTGTTGCGATAGACCATCACAGGTTACGTGACAGATAGTGCGCGAAACAAATCGACACACTGGGTGTCCCCGAAATTACAAAGATGTTTTTATCCGCAGCTAGAACGCCACTTTTTGCCCACATGCTGCGCGGCAAGCGCCCCCTCTCGCCGTTCTTGCGCCGCGCTTGGCGCCACCGTGCCGAGCGCGCATAAAAGTGCGTTAGACAGCGCCCCCATAACGCGGTACAACTGAGGAATCGAATTCCACAGTCACCCACAGGGTGTGGATAACTCTCAATGAAGACTTGAGACTTTCGCTGTTTATGCAGGTTAACTGTATTGAGGAGCCGATGTACAGTTATCCACAGCTATGAGATAGGCTGTGGATAAACCACCTATCCACACTTGTGGATAACTTTGTGGATTCCGAGGTTACGCACCAAAACATCGTGTGGAATCTTCGGTGGAAATTACAACTTCATGTGATTTCTCATCCTGTATCTCTCCTCATCCATCCGTCCATCCCCGATCCCCAACCCACAGTCACGCAGTAAATACTCAGCTCCCAAGGCCTCTTCTTCAGGGAACCGAGTAGGTGTGACCGGCCCCGGCCGATGACACCGCGTGAACTGTAACTACACAGAAGGTAGGCGTTTTGTCTGATCCGCAAGCAGCCCTCCGGGCCAGCTGGAAAGCTGTGGTCAGTGATTTACTGGCTCAGTCCGAACAACCAAGTTCGGACGTACCTAATTTCTCCCATAGCCAGCGCCTCAATCTTCAACTTGTAGAACCCATCATGATCGGTGATGGCTACGCGCTGATCGCCGCTCCGCACGAGAACGCCAAGAATGTCATCGAGGCCGAGCTGGGGGAGTACATCACCCGCACCTTGTCGCAGCATATGGGGCGCCCTTGTTCTTTGGCCGTGACCATTGCGGCGCCGCCGCAGCCGGCTCACGAAGAAGCGCCTGAAGCGCCCGCACCCCAGCGCCCCATCCAAACAGAGGCCCCCGAGCACGGCATGGGGCACCAGGCACAGGCTTTCCAGCAGCCCATGCCGCCCACTCCATCTGCTCAGCCAGAGACGCCAAGCCACCATCAGCCGCGCTCTTGGGACACTGCGCATTCTCCGGCCAGCTTGGATGAGTTGGCACAGCACTACAGCGATCAGCAAAGCAGCGTTCCGAGTGGCTACCCCGAGGCAACCGGACCGCGCATCCCGCGCGAGGAACCGGCGCACAACCCGAACCGCGAAAAGTCCCTCAACCCGAAGCACACTTTTGAAAACTTCGTCATCGGGTCCTCCAACCGTTTTGCCAACGGCGCCGCCGTGGCCGTGGCCGAAAACCCCGCCCGCGCCTATAACCCTCTCTTCATTTGGGGCGGCTCCGGCTTGGGCAAAACCCACCTGCTGCACGCGGCCGGTAATTACGCCCAGGTCCTGCATCCGGGCCTGCGCGTGAAGTACGTTTCCTCGGAGGAATTCACCAACGACTACATCAATTCCCTGCGTGATGACCGCCAGGAATCCTTCAAGCGCCGCTACCGCAACCTGGACATCCTCATGGTCGATGACATCCAGTTCCTCGAAGGTAAGGAGTCCACGCAGGAGGAGTTCTTCCACACCTTCAATGCGCTGCACCAGGCAAATAAACAGATCATTTTGTCTTCCGACCGTCCACCAAAACAGCTGACCACGCTGGAGGATCGCCTGCGCACACGCTTCGAGGGAGGTCTGATTACGGATATTCAGCCGCCAGACCTGGAAACGCGCATCGCCATCCTCATGAAGAAGGCCTCCGCGGACGGGACCGACGTCGATCGCTCGGTCCTCGAGCTCATCGCCTCTCGCTTCGAATCCTCGATCCGCGAGCTGGAGGGCGCGCTCATCCGTGTTTCTGCGTATTCTTCCCTGGTCAATGAACCGATCAGCCTAGAGATGGCGGAGATTGCCCTGCATGATCTAGCCCCGGATTCTGCGGATCGCCAGATCACCGCGGCGGCCATCATCGAGGTCACAGCGGATTACTTCGACATCGACGTGGATACCCTGCGCGGTTCTGGTAAGAAGCGCGCCGTCGCCCACGCCCGCCAGCTGGCCATGTATCTGTGCCGCGAGCTCACAGAGCTTTCCCTGCCCAAGATTGGTGATCAATTCGGCGGCAAGGACCACACCACCGTCATCTATGCGGACCGCAAGATCCGTAAGGAGATGACTGAGAACCGCAACACGTACGACGAGATCCAGGCCCTAACCCAACGCGTGAAGAACCACAACCAGCGTTAACACCACGCAGCGCTTGGCGACGCCCCTGCCCACCTCCCGCAACAACCATTCCGCGGGCGTGGGTAGGGGCGTCTTTGCGATCCACCCAAAAGTTATCCACACCGTTATTCACAGCTGTGTAATTTCATTGTTGTAATTTGTAGATCCTCATCACGTTTTCTTCTTCCACAGCAGATCAGAAGGGTCATCGCCCTTGTGATTAACCCTGTGATCAGCGCAGACAGATCTGGGGATGAATTGTGGATAACTTTGACCCCGACCCAGTTACTCACATTTCTTGTCATTTGATCACAGTGATCCCACACCCCGACTCACAGATCGTTTCACCGTGAAGAGCTTGGCTTTTAGCGGGTTGTCCACAGATCCCACAGCGCTTATTACTACTCCTATTTTGTTTTCTCCCTAACCAAGAAGAAAAAGGATGTGTGTGATTCGTCGGCGCCCTGCACGGTCGCGCGCTTGAATCGCAAAGCAGGGAGGGTGAATGACAAAATCCTGTGCTTCGGCACCGATCCTGTAAGTTGGAGTGAGCTTGCAAGAATCTTCCATCCGCAACTAGAGGAGCGTCTCACCATCATGGAGCAGTCCGTGTCATTTCGCGTTGCCAAAGATGATCTCGCTAACGCCGTAGCGTGGGTCGCGCGCAGCCTTCCTTCGAAGGTCACCCAACCAGTACTGCGCGCCATGCTGATCACCGCGGATGACAATGGTTTGGAATTCACCGGCTTCGACTACGAGGTTTCCACCCGCGTGCGCATCGCCGGCATGGTGGATGAGCCGGGACGCATCGCTGTGGCCGGTAAGTTGCTCTCTGATATCGTTGCTTCCTTGCCCAACAAGGAAATTGAGATGACGCAGGAGGATAACAAGGTTCTGTTGACCTGTGGTTCTTCGCGCTTCGAACTGCCGCTCATCCCGCTGGATGATTACCCCCAGCTCCCTGTCCTGCCGGAGGTCACCGGCACCATTAACCCGCAGCTCTTCGTCGAAGCCATCAGTCAGGTTGTCGCCGCGGCCGGCAAGGATGACACGCTGCCGATGCTCACCGGCGTGCACATCGACATCAATGGTTCCCACGTGGAAATGACGGCAACGGACCGCTTCCGCCTGGCCATGCGCACCTTCGAGTGGGAGCCGGTATCTCCTGACGTCCAGGCCAAGCTCCTCGTCCCAGCCAAGACGCTGCAGGAGACCGGCCGTTCCCTGGACACGCACCTCAACATCCCGGTTGAAATCGCCGTGGGCACGGGTGAGAACATCGCTGCCGAAGGCCTGTTCGGCCTGCATGCGGATAACCGCGAGACCACCACCCGCATGCTGGACGCGGATTTCCCCAACGTTGCTCCCTTGCTGCCCAAGACCCACAGCGCCATGGCCAGCATCGAGGTTGCTCCGCTCCAGGAAGCCATTCGCCGCGTCTCGTTGTTGACGGATCGCAATGCGCAGATCCGCATGGAATTTAGCGAAGGCGAGGTGACCTTGGCAGCCGGTGCGGACTCCGGCCGCGCAAGCGAATCCCTGCCTTGTGCTTTCAACGGCCGTGAGGACTTCGTCATCGCCTTCAACCCGTCCTACCTCAAGGATGGATTGGCCGTGGTCCACACGGACCGCGTGGTCTTTGGATTTACCGAACCTTCGCGCCCGGCAATCATGATTCCGGAGCCGGAAGAGCTGCCGGCGGCCAACGAAGACGGCTCTTTTCCTACCCCGGAGACTGACTTCACTTACCTCTTGATGCCGGTGCGCTTGCCAGGCTAGGCCATATGTACATTCGCGATCTCGATGTCAGGGACTTCCGCTCCTGGCCCGAGCTCACCCTCAGGCTGAAACCGGGGATCACCCTGTTTGTCGGCCGCAACGGTTTCGGCAAGACCAATATCGTCGAGGCCATCGGGTATACCGCGCATCTTTCTTCGCACCGTGTGGCCCACGATGCCCCCCTCGTGCGCCACGGCGCGCACAATGCCCGCATCTCCGCCACCGCGGTGAACCAGGGCAGAGAGCTCACCGCGCACTTGCTCATCAAACCCCACGCGGCCAACCAGGCGCAGATCAACCGCACGCGCCTGAAGTCCCCGCGCGAGTTACTTGGCGTGGTGAAAACCGTGTTGTTTTCCCCGGAGGATTTGTCCCTCGTGCGCGGCGAACCTGCAGCACGCCGCCAGTATTTGGATGACATCATTGCCTCCCGCACGCCACGCCTGGCGGGAGTGAAAGCTGATTATGACAAGGTCCTGAAGCAGCGCAATGCCTTGTTGAAGTCGGCGTCGCCAAGCTTGCGCCGGGGCTACAGCGACAGTGACGGTGCCTCGGCGCTGGCCACTCTCGACGTGTGGGATACGCAGCTGTCTTCCCTCGGCGCGCAGGTGATTCAGGCACGCCTAGCGCTTGTCGACGAACTCCGCGAGCACATTCCCGCCGCTTATGCCGGGCTCGCCCCGGAGTCGCGACCGGCCGCCATTGACTACAAATCCACCGTGGACATCTCAGACCGCGAGGTTATCGAGGCCATGATGCTCACCGAGCTTGCCACGAAGCGTCAACGAGAGATCGAACGCGGCATCTCGCTCGTTGGCCCGCACCGCGACGATCTGGTGCTCAACCTTGGCACGAGCCCCGCCAAGGGCTTTGCCAGCCACGGCGAGACCTGGTCCTATGCCATCTCCTTGCGGCTGGCGGAGTTCAACCTGCTGCGCCAAGACGGCACTGATCCGATTCTCATCCTTGATGATGTCTTCGCCGAGCTCGATGCGAAAAGGCGCGAAAAGCTCGTTCACCTCGCCGCGGGTGCGGAGCAGGTGCTCATTACTGCGGCGGTGGATGAGGATTTGCCTGGAAATTTGCAGCCCATTGAACGCTTTACGGTCACAGTGCGCGACACCGACGAGGGCCGAATCTCCGAGATCACTCCGTATACGGCGGGCGGTGACGAGGATGACTGAGCAGGACTTCGATCCGGTCAAGGCGCTCTTCGAGCGCACGCGAAGTAATTCCAAGAACCCGCCGAAGCTCAACAAGCCGGCTCCCAAGATGAACCTGACGCCGACTCCTTCGGAGCAACAGCCAACGCCGTATCGGCGTGGCCGGCCGAGCGGACCCGATGGCCGCCGCCGGCGCCGCAGCCTCGAGATCCCTAGCCTCGGCGCACAGATTCAACGAGAGATTGGCAAACGCGGCTGGGAACACGAATTGGCTCATGGTTGGGTCATGGGCAATTGGGAAAACCTTGTCGGCGAGCGCATCGCCGCGCATACGCAGCCGCTCACCATCAAGGACCAGGTTGTCTACGTGGCGTGTGATTCCTCCAGCTGGGCCACCGAGCTGCGTTACTTGCAGCGCCCCATTTTGCAGAAGATTGCTGATCGCCTCGGCCCGGACGTGGTGGTTAAGCTGCACATTCAGGGCCCCAAGCAGCACCGCAACTATGAGGGCCGCCAATGGGTCAAGCCGCAAGGTTCGCAAGATACGTATGGCTGATTTTGGGTGACCGCGAAATTCACGCAAATTTGGGGCTCTCACGGGCGTGCAGTGCCCTTGCGTGGGGGGACACAGTGTAGAATGGCTAGAGTCTTAGATTTAGCTCTAGCCAAAAGGAGAACACGAATCCGTGGCTGAACAACACGCATATGATGCGGGGTCAATCACAATTCTGGAGGGCCTCGAAGCCGTCCGTAAGCGCCCCGGCATGTACATCGGTTCTACCGGTGCCCGTGGCCTGCACCACCTGATCTGGGAGATCGTTGACAACTCCGTCGATGAGGCGATGGCGGGCTTTGCCGACAAGGTCATCGTCACCCTCCGCGAAGACGGCGGCATCGAAGTTATCGATAACGGCCGTGGTATCCCGGTGGAGATGCACGCCTCTGGCGTTCCCACCGTCCAGGTGGTCATGACCCAGCTGCATGCCGGCGGTAAGTTCGACTCCGAATCCTATGCCGTTTCCGGCGGCCTCCACGGCGTGGGTATCTCTGTGGTCAACGCTTTGTCCACTCGCGTCGAGGCAGACATCAAGCGCGACGGCAAGCACTGGTACCAGAACTTCAACAACGCCATCCCGGATGAACTCGTGGAAGGCGATAATGCTCGCGGTACTGGTACCACCATCCGTTTCTGGCCGGATCCGGAGATCTTTGAGACCGTCGAGTTTAATTACGACACGATCGCTCGCCGCCTGCAGGAGATGGCCTTCCTGAACAAGGGCCTGACCATCGTGCTGCGCGATGAGCGCGCCATCTCTAAGGAACAGGCCGAACTGGAGGAGATCGCCGAGGCTGGCGATGCCCCAGTGAGCCTGAGCAGCTTGGATGAGAAGGGGGAGTCCACTGAGGCTGCCGACGGTGACGAAGACCAGGCCTCCAAGAAAAAGAAGAAGGAAGTCACCTACCACTACCCAAACGGTCTGCAGGACTATGTTGAGCACCTCAACAAGAACAAGACCGCCATCCACCCCACCATCGTTGCCTTCGACGTTAAGGGTGAGGACCATGAGGTGGAAATCGCGCTGCAGTGGAACCAGGGCTACAAGCAGTCCGTCCACACCTTCGCCAACACCATTAACACTCACGAAGGCGGCACGCACGAGGAAGGCTTCCGCGCGGCGCTGACCTCCCTGATGAACCGCTATGCCAAGGAGCACAAGCTCCTCAAGGAAAAGGATGGCAACCTTTCCGGCGAAGACTGCCGCGAAGGCCTTGCTGCCGTCATTTCCGTCAAGGTTGGTGATCCGCAGTTCGAAGGCCAGACCAAGACGAAGCTGGGTAACTCGGAGATTCGAGGATTTGTCCAGCGCTCCGTTAACGAGCACCTCAACGATTGGTTCGATGCCAACCCGGCTGAGGCCAAGGTCATCATCAACAAGGCCGTGTCCTCTGCGCACGCCCGCGTGGCGGCACGAAAGGCGCGCGAATTGGTACGCCGCAAGTCCGCCGGTGACCTCGGTGGCCTTCCGGGTAAGTTGGCGGATTGCCGTTCCAAGGACTCAAAGCTCTCTGAGCTCTACATCGTGGAGGGTGACTCCGCAGGCGGTTCCGCCAAGGGCGGCCGCGATTCCATGTTCCAGGCCATCCTGCCGCTGCGCGGCAAGATCCTCAACGTGGAAAAGGCCCGCATGGACAAGGTGCTCAAGAACGCTGAGGTCCAGGCCATCATTACGGCCCTGGGCACCGGCATCCACGAAGAATTCGACATTTCCAAGCTGCGCTATGACAAGATCGTGCTCATGGCGGATGCTGACGTCGACGGCCAGCACATTGCTACGCTGCTGCTGACCCTGCTCTTCCGTTTCATGCCGCAGCTGGTTGAGGATGGCCACGTCTTCCTGGCTAACCCGCCGCTGTACAAGCTGAAGTGGGGCAAGGGCCAGCCGGGCTACGCCTTCTCCGACGCCGAGCGTGACAAGCTGCTTGCTGAGGGCCTGGAGCAGGGACGCAAGATCAACAAGGATGACGGCATCCAGCGCTACAAGGGTCTGGGTGAGATGAACGCCTCCGAGTTGTGGGAGACCACCCTGGATCCGACCACCCGCGTGCTTCGCCGTGTGGATCTGGAGGACGCCCAGCGCGCCGACGAGCTCTTCTCCATCCTCATGGGTGATGACGTGTCTGCTCGCCGCTCCTTCATTACCCGCCGTGCGAAGGACGTACGCTTCCTCGACGTCTAAACGCTAGCCCAAAACCCGCAAAGACCAGCACCTCATATGAGGTGCTGGTCTTATTTCGTCGTTAAGCAGGCGCCTAAACAGTACCCATATGGCGCTGCAGAACGCTGCCGATGGTCGCGACGTTGGGCTCCAGAATCGAGGAGGCCTTGCCGCGCAGTGACTTGTAGGTGCGGGCGATGCCAGGCGCGTTCACATTCTCCGCGGCCTTGTCCGCGGTTGCCATGATGGCGGCGGTAATCTCAGCGCTGCGCCCGTCCAGGTAGGTGCCGAAGTCAGACTGCTCAGAGCCCTCGAATTCCTTCCAATAGGAATCCAGGCTGTTGAGCAGCTCCGGAAGCATCTGGTTGATTCCCTTGGACAAGACCTTTGAATCTGCCTTCTTGGCGGCGCCTAAAGCGCCTTTGAAGGCCATTCCGGAAATGCCGGAGAGCGAAGAGACGGTGTCATCGGCGGCCGTGGCCAAGTCCGCCACTACGGCGTTGCGGGTAGGGGATTGGAGAAGCTGGGTGAGGTTTGTCATACAGGCGAGCTTACTGTGCCGGTGCGGTGGATCCCGCCTTGAGCGCGGCGAGCTGGTCAGCAATCTCCGGGAAGCCATTGGTGCGGGCCAGGCGCTCGAGGTCGAAGTCGAGGCCACCTTCGTAGAGGCGGCTATTCTCAGAAGAACCGGAGGAGCCGGCCATCCCGATCTGGGCGGCAAACTCGTCTACCTGGGCGCGCAGTGCCGGGACGTTATCCACTACTAGCTTGAGCAGTGCCGCTGCGGCGGCGATGCTACCGCCGATGATGAGCGTCATGTCGATCGGGGTGGAGCCGGTGAGGGAGGAGCCGGCTTCGCCCTGCTCGAAGTCGGGGTTGAGGTTGTTCTGCCAGTCATTGTCGGCGGTCTTAGCGCTCGCAGCCGGCGTTGCGGCGGTGGCGAGGGTGGTAGCCACGACACCGGCGGCGAGGAACTTCTTCAAAGACTTCGAGGGCATAGGGGGATTCCTTCCTACAAGGGAATAGAGACTTCTATATCATGTTTAACTTACATAACTTCTGCAACAGAAAGATAGACCTCGGCGCAAAATCGCGCGAATTCTTCATTCTTTCCGCTGAGCGCGGGGACAGAACGCAAGACTGTCTCCAGTGATTCCGCCGCCGCATCGCGGTTGCCATGAACGGCAATTCCCTCAATGGTGGCCGTGCTCGCGGCGGCCGCGGCGGCTAGTGCGGCGAAATTACTAATCCGTACCCGATGGGCTCGACAAAACTCACGGGCGATGAGGAGCAGTTGTTCCACGTTCACTGGCGTGCGCCTCGGGCCTGGCGGATCTCCGCTTCTAATTCTGAACGCCCAGGCAGCAGCCGGCGCGCGGTGTCCTGTACGGCGGCATCGGTGAGGGTTCGCGCAGCCGCCGCAACAACGGCGCGGACCACCGCCTCGTGCTTGGAGGTTCCTTGCGCGGAAGCCAACAAGGTCAGCGCATGGTCTTGGTCCGGGGTCAGGCGCAGCGTCATAGCCATAGAGGACATGGTATCATCGTGATACCACAGCTGTGCCACAAACGGCCTTATACGGCCCTAGAAGGTAGGATAGGGCGTTATGAGCGACAATAACGGTGATCTTTTCGATCGCATCCAACCAATTGACATCAATGAGGAGATGGAGTCGAGCTACATCGACTACGCCATGTCCGTCATCGTCGGCCGCGCCCTGCCGGAGGTGCGCGACGGCCTCAAGCCGGTTCACCGCCGCATCCTCTACGCCATGTATGACTCCGGTTACCGCCCGGATCGCGGCTACGTAAAGTCCGCCCGCCCAGTCTCGGACACGATGGGCCAGTTCCACCCGCACGGTGACGTCGCTATCTACGACACCCTCGTGCGCCTAGCCCAGCCGTGGAACATGCGCTATCCGCTGGTCGACGGCCAAGGTAACTTCGGCTCCCGCGGTAATGACGGCCCGGCAGCTATGCGTTATACCGAGTGCCGTATGACGCCGCTGGCCATGGAGATGGTGCGCGATATTCGCGAGAATACCGTCGACTTCGCGCCGAACTATGACGGCAAGACGCAGGAGCCGACTATCCTGCCCTCCCGCGTTCCGAACCTGCTGATGAACGGCTCCGGCGGTATCGCCGTCGGTATGGCCACCAATATCCCGCCGCACAACCTCAACGAGTTGGCGGAGGCTATTTATTGGCTGCTGGATAACCCGAATGCTTCTGAGGAAGAAGCCTTGGCTGCGTGCTTGGAGCGCGTCAAGGGTCCAGATTTCCCGACTGCGGGCCTCATTGTGGGCGACCAAGGCATCAAGGATGCCTACACCACCGGCCGCGGCTCCATCCGTATGCGAGGTGTGACCTCCATTGAGGAGGTGGGCAACCGTCAGACCATCGTGATCACTGAGCTGCCCTACCAGGTCAACCCGGATAACATGATCTCCAACATCGCGGAGTCCGTGGTCAACGGCAAGATCGCCGGAATCGCCAAGATCGAGGACGAGTCCTCTGACCGCGTGGGTATGCGCATCGTGGTCACCCTCAAGCGTGACGCCGTGGCTCGCGTGGTGCTCAATAACCTGTACAAGCACTCTCAGCTGCAGACCTCCTTCGGCGCGAACATGCTCTCCATCGTCGATGGCGTGCCGCGCACCCTGCGCCTCGATCAGATGCTGGGCTACTACGTTGCTCACCAGATCGAGGTCATCGTCCGCCGTACCCAGTTCCGCCTGGATGAGGCGGAGAAGCGCGCCCACATCTTGCGCGGCTTGGTTAAGGCGCTCGACATGCTCGATGAGGTCATCGCGCTGATCCGCCGTTCCCCGACGGTGGAGGAGGCACGTGACGGCCTGATGCAGCTTCTCGGCGTCGACGAGATCCAGGCCGATGCCATCCTGGCCATGCGTTTGCGCCGCCTGGCTGCCCTGGAACGTCAAAAGATCATTGATGAGTTGGCGGAGATCGAGGAGATCATCGCGGACCTCAAGGACATCCTGGCCCGCGAGGAGCGCCAGCGTCAGATCGTCCACGATGAGCTGGAGGAGATCGTCGAAAAGTACGGCGATGAGCGCCGTACCCAGATCGTCGCCGCTTCCGGTGACGTGTCCGATGAAGACCTCATTGCCCGCGAGAATGTCGTTGTCACCATCACCGCTACCGGTTACGCCAAGCGCACCAAGGTGGATGCCTACAAGGCACAGAAGCGCGGTGGTAAGGGCGTGCGCGGCGCGGAGCTCAAGCAGGACGATATTGTCAAGAACTTCTTCGTCTGCTCCACGCACGACTGGATCCTGTTCTTCACCAACTTCGGCCGCGTCTACCGCCTCAAGGCCTACGAGCTTCCGGAGGCCGGCCGCACCGCCCGCGGCCAGCATGTGGCCAACCTGCTGGAGTTCCAGCCGGAGGAGAAGATCGCCCAGGTCATCCAGATTCAGTCCTATGAGGACGCTCCTTACCTGGTCCTTGCTACCCAGCAGGGCCGCGTGAAGAAGTCCCGCCTCACCGACTACGAGTCCGCACGTTCCGCTGGGCTCATCGCCATCAACCTCAACGAGGGCGATGCGCTGATCGGCGCCCAGCTGGTCAACGAGGGCGATGACATCCTGCTCACCTCTGAGCAGGGCCAGGCCATCCGCTTTACTGCCGACGACGACCAGCTCCGCCCGATGGGCCGCGCTACCGCCGGCGTGAAGGGTATGCGCTTCCGCGGCGATGACCAGCTGCTGTCCATGTCTGTGGTCAACGACGGTCAGTTCCTCCTGGTTGCCACCTCCGGCGGCTACGGCAAGCGCACGGCCATCGAAGAGTACACCCCGCAGGGCCGCGGCGGCCTCGGCGTGATGACCTTCAAGTACACCCCGAAGCGCGGCAAGCTCATTGCGGCTATCGCTGTGGACGAGGACGACGAGATCTTCGCCATCACCTCCGCCGGCGGCGTGGTGCGCACTGAGGTAAACCAGATTCGCCCGAGCTCCCGCGCCACCATGGGCGTGCGTTTGGTCAACCTGGCTGACGACGTCGAGCTGCTGGCCATTGACCGCAACGTTGAGGATGATGGTGAGGAAGACGCCCAGGCAGTAGCCAAGGGCGAGAAGTCCGTGGAGGACGTCAAGCCTGAGCACCTCAAGCTTGGGGAAGACTCCCAGCAGGACGAAGCTGACAGCAAGGATGCCGATAAGGACGAGGAGTAACCCATGATTGGACGAGAGCTTCACCTAGCCCGGATTTCGCCCATGTCGGCGTTCCGCGTTGGCTTGGCCATGTCCCTCGTCGGCCTCGTTGCCTGGCTCATTGCCGTGTGCTTGTTGTACGTCGGCCTTGACCAGGCGGGCATCTGGGATTCCTTCAATAGCCTCGTCGGCGGTGTTGGCGGCGGCTTTGAGGTCTCCTTCGGATTGGTCGTCTCTGCGGCCGCTCTGTTTGGTGCCATCATCGCTGTGCTGATGACCATCCTGGCGCCCATCATGGCGGTAATCTATAACGCCATCGTGGACGTATTCGGCGGATTCAAGATTCGACTGCAAGACGAACCGTATAACTAGCGAATATCACCGAGAAAAACTACATATGACCAGGCGATTTGTAATAGATCGCCGGTCCTATGTAGAGTAACTACTCGTTCCGGTCAAGGGCCTATAGCTCAGTCGGTTAGAGCGCATCGCTGATAACGATGAGGTCGCTGGTTCGATTCCAGCTAGGCCCACCACGGAACAATGGGGCATTAGCTCAATTGGTAGAGCATCTGCTTTGCAAGCAGAAGGTCAGGAGTTCGATTCTCCTATGCTCCACAGCATAAGTGGAAGGCGCCCGGCGGAAACGCTGGGCGCTTTTCGCGTTCGGCCAAACTGGTCACACAGGGGGGCTTAAGGGACATTTCGTGTGGATTTGCGGCG